>NZ_SMLA01000022.1:0-88511 GCF_004349225.1 Saccharopolyspora karakumensis | reverse complement strand
GTGGTGCGGTTCGACCCGTCCATGATCGAAGTTCGTTTTGTCCGGTCGGTTCGGCTGAAACCGTTCACTTCGGCGCGCGCAGGGCCGGGAGGCGTGAGATATCGAACCGGTGACGGAGCGGTGTGTGGTGTGGGGTGCGGGGCCGGGTGCGGTTGATGATGATCGGTATGTCTGAGAACGGGTCGAAGGACGCTGGAGCCGGGCCGGAGCGGGAGTCCGGGGCGGCGGAGCCGAGCGCGAACGGCGCGGCGGCCGAGGACGTGACCGCCGAGGGCACCAACGGCAAGGACGCCCGGGGGTCCGATGCCGGCGGCAGCGGGGTCGTGGAGAAGGCGGGAGATCCTGTCGAGGAGCGATCCGGTGGCGGCGGCAAGCACGAGCTGGCACCGCAGAGCCGGACCGGTGTGCTGTGGACGGCGCTGGCCATCGCGGGCGTGGTGCTGGTCTTCCTGCTGATCTTCGTCGCGCAGAACTTCGCGGCGGTGACCGTGCACTTCCTGGGCCTGCAGTTCAGCCTGCCGATCGGTCTCGCCCTGCTGTTCGCCGCGATCGTCGGCGGCGTGCTGGTGTGGCTGGCGGGCACGGCGCGCATGATCCAGATGCGCCGCGCCGCCAAGAAGGCCCGCAAGCAGTCCTAGTTCGGTTCCCCCAGCGGATCCGAGGTGAACGGGCCGCCGAGCAGTCGGTGCGAGGTGCTCGCGACGACGTGGGAGGCGAAGACGGCCTCCGCGTCGTCGCGGGACGCGTAACCGAGTTCGGCGGCCTCGGTCAGCGGAACCGGGCGTCGCGCGTTGTCCGAGACGCCCCAGATGACGCGGTAGCCCGGCGACGGGTGCGACAGGCAGGCTTCCAGCAGTCGCGCGCAGTCGTCCGGCGAGAGCCACAGGCCCAACCCGCGCTCGTCGCCCACCGTCTCGAAGCACGCACCGATGCGGATGCAGATCACGTCGATGCCGAACCGCGAGTGGTAGAGGCTGCCCAGCGCCTCCATCGCGGCCTTGCTCACCCCGTAGTAGGTGTCCGGGCGCGGCGGTGAGTCCGCCGCCAGCGTCGCGGCCTCCGCCGTGGAGCGGAATCCGGCGACGTGGTTGCTGGAGGCGAGGACGACCCGCCGGACGCCGGTTCGTCGGGCCGCCTCCAGCGTGGTGCGGGTGCCGTCGATGTTGACCGACAGTGTTTCGGCCCAGCTGCTCTCGCGGCTGTGACCCCCGAGGTGCACCACCGCGTCGACGTCGGAGCAGGCTCGGCTCATGGCCTCGGGGTCGGTGACGCTGCCTTCGACGATCTCGACCGCTTCGCCGTCCGCGGCGGGCGCGGGACGGGCGATGTCCAGCAGGCGCAGCGTCCGGCCTTCGCGGCGCAGCCGGGGCCGCATCAACGTTCCGATGCCGCCGGCGGCGCCGGTGATCAGGATGCGTTCGGACAAGGCGTTTCCCTTCGCACCAAGGAATTCCGGATGCGTGGTGCCGCGCCGAACGCTGGTTGACATGTGATCGACGCCATACTAGCGTCCGGCTCCGGAACTTTACGAAACGAATTGTTCAGGGCCGCGCGGGAAATCCGTGAGGTCCGTACGGCCCAATTGGGAAGCGCTTTCCTCCCTGTGGGTGAGCAAGCACCACATCCGGCGCACGCGCCCGGGTCGACGACGATCCCGCAGCGAGCTCGAGAGCCGCGGAGTTCCAAGCCATCGGATGTGAAGGGGTGGGCCGGTGCACGCGCTGGACTGGGTCATGGTGATCGGGTACTTCGGCTTGATGATCGGCATCGGCTGGTGGTCGCACCGAAGGGTCAAGACCGACAAGGACTTCTTCATCGCCGGTGGCCGAATGCCCTGGTGGCTGGCCGGGATCTCGCACCACATGTCCGGTTACAGCGCGGTGCTGTTCGTCGCCTACGCGGGAGTGGCCTACAGCCAGGGCGTCACCGTCTACTTCTGGGGATTCGCCTCCATCGGCATCGGCGTGGCGATCGGGGCCTGGTTGTTCGCCGCGCGCTGGAACCAGTTGCGCGCCGAGTTCGGCGTGGCCTCGCCGCTGGAATTCCTGGCCCGGCGCTTCAACATCCCCACCCAGCAGGCGCTGGCCTGGAGCGGCGCCTCGCTGAAGGTCTTCGACGTGGCCTCGAAGTGGTTCGCGGTGTCGATCCTGCTGGAGTCCTTCGCGGGCGTGCCGATCCTGGTGGGCATCCTGATCACCGGTGGCGTCACGCTGCTGTACTGCACGGCGGGCGGGCTGTGGGCCGACGCGCTCACCGACTTCGGGCAGTTCGTGATCCAGGGCCTGGCCGGCGTCGTGATGATCTGGGCGGTGCTGTCCTCGCTCGGCGGCATCTCCGGGCTGTGGACGATGTGGGACCGGCTGCCCGCCGGGCACCTCTCGCCGGTCACCGAGGACTACACGACCGTCTTCCTGCTGGTGTACGTGCTGGTCAAAACCCTGGAGTACAACGGAGGAATGTGGAACCTGGCGCAGCGCTACATGGCCTCGCCGGACAACCACGCCGCCCGTCGCGGTGCGCTGCTGTCCTCGGCCCTGTACCTGGTCTGGCCGCTGGTGCTGATGTTCCCGATGTTCGCCGCACCGCTGTTCGTGCCGGGGCTGGAGGATCCGACGACCTCGTACGCCGCGATGACCGAGAAGCTGCTGCCCGCGGGCATGGTGGGTCTGGTGCTGGCCGGGATGTTCTCGCACACCATGGCCATGGTCGCCTCCGACGCCAACGCCATCTCGGCGGTGATCACCCGGGACATGCTGCCGGTGCTGTGGCGCAAGGCCCGCGCGTTCGGCGAGGTGCAGCGGTTGCGCGCCGGCCGGATCGCGACGTTCGCCTTCATCGCGCTGAGCATGCTGGTGGCCACCCAGGCGGACAACCTCGGTGGAGTCCTGTCGATCGTGGTGTCGTGGGTGGCCGCGCTGATGGGGCCGATCTCGGTGCCGCTGCTGCTGGGGATGCTGCCGTGGTTCCGCCGCTGCGGTTCGCGCGCGGCGCTGGTGTCGTGGGCGGGTGGTCTGATCACCTACGCGGTGCTCTACTACGGCGTGGACGCCGGTCAGACCGCGACCGTGGCGACGCCGATCCTGGTCTCGCTGGCCCTGTTCATCGGGCTCGGGGCCGTCGCCTCCGAGCGGACCGAGGAGGTCGACGAGATGCTCGACGTGCTGGATCGCGCTGCCAAGGGCGGCACGGCGGCGGCCGCGCGGTGAGCGCGCACGTCACCGGCTACGCCTACCCCTGGGACGTGCGTCCCGGTTTCGCCGACCGGGTCGCGGCGTCCGGGGTGGACGAGGTCGCCATCGCGGTGGCCTACCACAGCGCTCGCGCGGCCACGCCCTTCGACGAGACCCGCAGCGCGGTGGTGGCCCGCCACGCCGCGCTCTACCGCCCGGTGGGCACCGGCTGGGGCAGGCTGCGCCCAGCCGAACCGGACTGGGTGGGGCCCGACAGCGCCGGTGAGGCCGTCGCCGAGCTCCGCCGCAGCGGTGTCGACGTCACCGCGTGGCTGGTCCTGACCCACAACTCCTTGCTGGGCGGGCGGTTCCCGGACGTCGCGGTGCGCAACTGCTTCGGCGAGGTCTACCCGTGGGCGCTGTGCCCGTCGCACGCCGAGGTGCGCGACTACGCGGTGCGGCTGACCCGGTCCGCGCTGGACGGTCTCGACGTGCGGTCGGTGGTGCTGGAGGCGTGCGGTCAGCTCGGCGCGGTGCACCAGCACCAGCACGAGAAGACCGACGGGGTCTGGTCGCCCGCGGCGGCCCGGCTGCTGTCGGTGTGCTGCTGCGCGGCGTGCGCGCGCGGCTGGACCGGCTCCGACGCCGTGCGGGTGCGCGAGGTGCTGCGCGCGGAGGTCCGTCGGCTCCTCGCCACCGGCGATCTGACCGAGGTGGACGACGAACTGCCCGCTGACCTGCGCGAAATCCTGCTCGCCGCCCGCGGTGCGGCGACCGACCTGCTGCGCGGGGGAGTGCTGGAGGCGATCGGCGCGGGCCGCCGGGTGCTGCTGCACGGCAGCGCCGACGCCTGGGCGACCGGCGCCCTGCCGGGACTGACGCCGCGCGCGGTGGGCGAGGTCGACGGCGTCGTCGTGCCCTGCTGGAACGCGACCGGGCCGCAGGAGGTCGCCGCGGCCAAGGCCGCCGGGATCGACGAGGTCGGCGCCTACGTGACCGCCGTCGGACCGCGGGCCGGCGACCTGGCCGAGCACGTCCGCCGGTTGCGGGCGGCCGGAGCGAGCGAGCTGCACCTGTACCACCTCGGGCTGGCCGGTCCGGCCCGCGCTCCGCTGCTGCGGGAAGCCACCGACGAGGCCCGTCGCGGTGGTTGAATCTGTCGGATTGGCCCGGTGCCGGGGTGATCGCGAGAATCGTCGGGGGAATTCCGCTCAGTAAGGGGTCCGGACTCCATTCGAGTGATCTCGAAGGCTCCTTTTTTCGGGTGCGCGTGGGTCCTGTCCGGGTCTTTTCACACGGTTTTCCCATGATCCCGGTTCAGTGGGAAAATCCCGGTGGACGTGTCGTCCGTCCAGCTGTGGTGGGGAATACCCGCCAACCTCCACTATTGAGTGAAGATCATCCGATAAGGTGTCTGGCGTATCGAGGGCACGCGATGTCGGACCGCTGGGATGCGCCCCGGCGTGGGCGAAAGACCATCGATGGAAAGAACGTGGAAGTGACGACCCAAGACGACTCCCTGTCCTCGCAAGGCCCGGAAAGACAACGCCCGGGCGGTTCCTCGATCCGGTCGCGACTGACTTGGGCGGTGTTCGTCCCGTGGGTCGTCGTCGCGGTGCTGTGGTCGGTGGGGTGTTCGCTGTTCGCCTTCGACGCGTTCTTCGCCCGCCAGATCGCCTCCGGCGTGCAGTCGATGTCGCTGCCCGCGGTCAACGCCCTCGACCAGGTCCAGCGCGAGCGGCTGCGCAGCCTGGAGGTCATCAGCCAGCCCGGCACGGGGATGAACGAGCTCGCCGGTCAGCAGCGCGCCACCGACAGCGCCCTCGACGAGCTCAACGAGAAGGCCGCTCCGGTGCTGGAATCGGCGCCGGACGACGTCATCGCGCCGATGAACCAGCTCAACGGCTACTTCAGGCAGCTGCCCGCCGTGCGCGAGCGGATCGCCGGCCGCCAGGCGACCGTCGAGGAGCTCAACGCCTTCTACGACGAGATGTTCGCCACCGCGACCAAGCTCTTCGACATCCAGTCGCGGATCACGCCCGACTCCGAGGCCCGCCAGGGCTCGCTGGCCGCGGTCGGTCTGTTCCGCGCGTCCGACACGCTCTCCCGCGAGTCCTCGATGGTCGGCACCATCCTGGCCGGCGGCGAGCTCAGCCCCGCCGAGCACCGCGAGCTGACCGGCTACATCGTCAGCCACCACGCGATCGTGCAGTCCAACATGACCACGATGCTGCCCGAGGTGCGCCAGCGGTACGAGGCGATGATCACCAACCCGGACTGGAAGCAGCTGATCGCCGCCGAGGACCAGCTCGTCCAGCACGGCGCGTTCGGCCCGAACGAGCGGCCGCAGCTGCGCGTCGAGGATTGGCGCCGGATGACCAACGACATCGGTGCCGAGATGTCCAACCTGGTGCGCACCCAGAGCGAGCAGGTCGCCAACGGTGCGGTGAGCCGCGCGACCGGAACGCTGTGGACGGTGCTGATCGGCAGCCTGGTGGCGCTGGCGGTGTCGGTGGGTTCGTTCTTCTTCGCCCGCCGCGTCTACCGCACGGTCGTCGACGACGCGCTGCTGACGCGCCTGCAGGGCCTGCGCACCGAATCGCTGGCGATGGCCGAGCGGTTGCCGGACGTGGTGCGCAGGCTCCGCGAAGGCGAGGCGGTCGAGGTCGACGCCGAGCTGGTCGCCCTGGGCCACTACGGCAGCGACGAGGTCGGCGAGGTCGCCCACGCGATCCAGCTGTTCCAGCAGGAAGCGGTGCAGGCCGCCGTCGGCGAGACGCGAGCCCGGCAGGGAGCCCGCGTGGTGTTCGTCGGCATGGCGCACCGCATCCAGCGGCTGCTGCGCGGCATGCACACCACGATCGACCAGCTGGAGCGCAACGAGGACAGCTCCCAGCAGCTGGCCAGGCTGTTCGACCTGGACAACGCCACCACCCGCGCTCGCCGCACGGTGGAGAACCTGCTGGTGCTCGGCGACCAGCAGCCGGGTCGCCGGTGGAGCCGCCCGGTCGCGCTGATGGACGTGCTGCGCTCCTCGGTCTCCGAGATCGACCAGTACTCGCGCGTGGTCATCGGCCACGTGCCGGAGGTGATGCTGCACGGCGCCGCGGTGGGCGATGCGATCCACCTGATCTCCGAGCTCATCGACAACGCCACCGCGTTCTCGCCGCCGAACACCCAGGTGCACGTGGGGGCCAACGAGGTCGCGCGCGGCATCGCCATCGACATCGCCGACCAGGGCCTGGGCATGGACCCCGAGACCCGGCAGCGGGCCAACGAGATGATGCACGAGCCTCCGGAGTTCGACCGGCTCGTGCTGGAGAACAACAAGGCCGAGCAGCTGGGGCTGTTCACCGCCGCCCGGCTGGCCTCGCGCCGGGAGATCTCGGTGGAGTTCGGCGTGTCGGCCTACGGCGGGACCCGCGCCACGGTCCTGCTGCCCGACCGGATCCTGGAGACGGGCATCAGCGGCGACGGCGACTCCGTGCAGGTGCCGGTCAGCGCTCTGGACCGCCGTCGCGAGCTCGCCGGGAACCTGGAGCAAGAGCCGGTCAACGGTGCGCAGCCCGAACGAACGTTGGTGCCGCAGCCGCGCGAACTGAGCTGGAATGGGACGATGACCGACCAGTCGACCGCCCCCGGCAGGGCCACCGAGGCGCCCGACCACGAGTGGCCGACCACGGCATCACCCGCTCCTGATCAGCACGCCGAGCGCGGCAAGGCGAATCGTCCCTCCCTGCCCAAGCGGGTGCCGCAGGCGCACCTGGCCGACGGGCTCAAGGACGACCCGGACGCAGAAGAGCAGTCGATGATCGCCTCGCCGAGCAAGCTGGCGGGGTTCCGCCGGGCGTTCCGGGGCGGTTTCGACGAATCCGACGGCGGCGACACATGACCAGGTCAAACGACAAGCAAGCGCGTGTGAGGTGGGCATGACCGAGACGGCTTCGAAACTGAGTTGGCTGCTGGACGACTTCGTGCACGGCGTGCACGGAGCCGACCACGCCGTCGTGCTGTCCAACGACGGCCTGGTCATCGCCAAGTCCGCCGGGCTGGACCGCGACGCCGGCGACAAGCTCGCCGCGGCGGCGTCGAGCATGCGCAGCATCGGCAAGGGCGTGAGCAAGGACTTCGGCCGCGGTCAGGTCGCGCAGACCCACGTCGAGATGGAGCACGGGTTCCTGTTCGTCTCGGCGGCGGGCAGCGGCGCGTGCCTGGCGGTGCTGTCGGCGGCCGACACCGACATCGAGCTGGTGGCCTACGAGATGGGCCGCCTGATCACCAGGGTCGGATCGTTCCTGTCGGCCGCACCGCGCGAGCTGCACGGGTTGGCGGCGGAGAGGAACTGACAAGTGGACGAGGCGTGGTACGACGATGAAGCCGGGCTCATGGTCCGGCCGTACACGATCACGCGCGGCCGGACCCCTGGGCAGCACAAGCACCGGCTCGACACGGCGACCCAGGTGGTCACCGTCGAGCCGCGACCGGAGACCCCGAGGCTGGAACTCACGCCCGAGCACCGAGCGATCCTCGAGGTGTGCCACCGCCCGGTGTCGCTGGCGGAGCTCGCCGTCGCGCTGGGACAGCCGATGGGGGTGGTCCGGGTCCTGTGCGGTGACCTGCTCGATCACGGTGCGGTCTTCGTGCGCACGCCTCGTACCGAAGTCAGCCGAGAAATCTTGGAGCAGGTGTACCGTGGGCTTTGCAAACTCTGAGGTGACCGAGGCGAAAGCCAGGTCAGGACAAGGCGTTCCGGTGCAGTCCGGCCGGGACGACGCCGACGACGTCGGTAATCCCGCACCGATACCCGTGAAACTCGTCGTGGCGGGTGGTTTCGGTGTCGGCAAGACGACGATGGTCGGCGCGGTGAGCGAGATCCCGCCGCTGACCACCGAAGAGGAGATGACGGTCGCCAGCGAGGGGATCGACGACCTCAGCGGGGTGGAGCGCAAGGAGACCACCACCGTCGCGCTGGACTTCGGCCGCATCACCATCTCCGACGAGATCGTGCTGTACCTGTTCGGCGCCCCCGGTCAGAACCGGTTCTGGCCGTTGTGGAACGACCTCGCGCTCGGCGCGGTCGGCGCCGTGGTGCTGGTGGACACGCGCAAGCTGCAGGAGGCGTTCGCCTCGGTGGACTTCTTCGAGCGGCGCGGCATCCCGTTCGTGGTGGCGGTCAACATCTTCGACGACGGCTACCACTACGAACCCGAGGAAGTGCGCGACGCGCTGGTGATCCCGCCCGAGGTCCCGATCGTCATCTGCGATGCCCGTGAGCGCGATCTGTGCAAGAACGCGCTGGTGACGCTCGTGCGCCACGCGATCGACCGCACCCCGTCGAGACTGGCCTGACCGCGCGCCCCGGGTACCCGGCGTCGGGTGCCCGGGGCGCGGGACTCAGCCCAGCGGCTCGGTCCGGCAGCGGAAGTGGCGCAGGACCGGCGGGTTCTCCGTGATCCGGTAGCCGGGAACCGACTCGGGGTCCTTCGCGATCCCGGCGAGGACCTCGCCGACGTACTCCAGGTGGCTGTGGTCGTAGACCCGTCGCGGCAGCGCCAGCCGGACCAGCTCGAACGGCGCGGGCGAGGTCAGCCGGCCGTTCTCGTCGAGGGTGCCCAGGTACAGCGAACCCAGTTCGGCGCAGCGGATCCCTCCCTCGCGGTAGAGCGCGCAGGCCAGCGCGTGCCCCGGGAACTGCGCCGGCGACAGGTGCGGCAGCAGTCGCCCTGCGTTGAGGTAGACGCCGTGCAGGCCGGACGGGCGGATCGTGCGCACGCCCGCTTGGTGCGCGCGTTCGGCGAGGTAGGCCGCCTCGTGCTCGCGATCGGCGAGGTATTCGGGCGTGACGACCTCGCGCAGGCCCTGCGCCAGCTGCTCCATCGTGGACCCGGTGAGCCCGCCGTAGGTTCGGAAGCCCTCGGTGGCGATCACGTCGACCTCGCACCGGTCGGCCAGCTCGGTGTCGTTGAGGCCGATGAACGCTCCCTCCGGTGACAAGCCGTCCTTCTTCAGGCTGGCCACGGCGCCGTCGGCGAGTGCGAACGCCTCGCGCGCCACCTGCAGCGGGGTCTTGTCCTCGTACCCGGCTTCGCGGCGGATGACCAGCCAGGCGTTCTCGGCGAACCGGGCGGCGTCGAGGATGAGCGGAACCCCGCGCTCGCGCGCGAGCGCGCTGACCTCCTCGAGGTTGGCCATCGACACCGGCTGGCCGCCGCCGTTGTTGGTGGTGGTCATCAGGATCTGCCCGACCCGGTGCCCGTCCGGACCGTCGAGGACCTCGCGAACGGCGGCGACGTCGATGTCGCCCTTGAACGGGTGGTCGCTGTCGAGGTCGAACAGCTCCTGGTTCGGCAGGTCCCTGGCCTCGGCGCCCAGCCGCTCCACGTTGGCGCGGGTGGTGTCGAAGTGCGTGTTGCTGAGGCTGATCCGGCCTTCTCCGAGCAGCGCGGTGAACAGGACGCGCTCGGCCGCGCGTCCCTGGTGCACCGGGAGCAAGTGCCGGTAGGGCACCACTTCCCGCAGCGCGTCGCGGTAGCGGTAGTAGGACTCGGCACCGGCGTAGCGCTCGTCGGCGCGCTGCGCCCACGCCTGCTGGTCGACGGAGACCGCGCCGGTCCCGGAGTCGGACAGCAGGTCGATGCTCACCTGGTCGGCGGGCAGGTTGAACGGGTTGTGGCCGGCGAGGTCCAGCGCCTCGATGCGCTGCTCGCGGGTGGTGATGGGGATGCGGCGCACGACGGCGGAGACGTAGGGGCGCAAGTGCGGCATGGGGTGTGCTCCACGATGGTGTTGCGGTGAACTAGTTCTCGGCCGCGGTGCCGCTGTAGGCCTCGGAGGAGGCGTAGATCGTGGTTCCGGTCTGATCGGGGCTCAACCGCAGCGAGACGTGCGCGAGCAACCCGGACCGTGCCGCCAGGTCGCGGTCGGTGAGCGCGCCGATGATCTCGTCGAGCATCGCCGGGTCGATCCGGTGGTCGCGCAGGTGCTGCCGGACGCGCTCGCGGGCCACCGAGTCGTCCGGCACGTAGTCGCGCAGCGGCAGGTAGATGCTGTAGTTGCTGGGCTTCTCGCGGTCGCCTTCGACGAAGGAGTAGCTCGACACCAGGGGGCGGCCGGGGAAGCGCTCGACACCGGGCGCCAGCGTCCGGCAGAAGTCCCCGACCTGGTAGCGGTCGATGCCGGGAACCGCGGAGGCGGCCCGCTCGACGTCGTCGATGCGCGCGTCGTGCTGGGAGACGTAGAGCTTGACCCGGGACTGCGGGCTGTCGTCGAGGTCCAGGGCGAAGAACGTCAGCCGGTCGGCCTCGCGGCGCAGCGCGCAGTCGACGACGGTGCGGTGGGCGCCGTCCAGCCCGAGCCGGGCGAACGCCTCCTGCACGACCTTCGAGGCGTGGTCCGCGCCGTGCACGTCGGGGTTGAAGTAGACCTTGAACCGCGGGCGCCCGTCGGCGTCGAAGATGAAGGAGAACCACCAGGAGAACCTGCCCTGCGGTTCTGCCGGGCTGAACAGGTCCTCGACGGCGCGCAGCCGGTCCAGCGCCAGGTCGTAGCGCCCGGCGAGGGCGGTGACCAGGTCTCGGGCGGCGCGCAGGTTGGCGGCGGGTCCGGGTGCGGCGGGCAGCGTTTCGGCGAGGATCCGCAGGTGGCGGCCCCCGCCGTCGTCGACCTGGACGGAGAACTCGATCGGGGTGGCGTCGTCGGCGACGTCGGACGGCCACAGCGGCGGCTGGGCCAGCGGGCGGTCGCGGGCGGCGCCCAGGACCTCTCCCAGCAATCGGAGCGGATCGGTCCGGTCCATTCCCACGACTCGGCAGAGGTCGTGCAACTGCCTTCTCGTGAGATCGCCGAGGGTTGCGTCGGCAGTGCTCATTGCAGCCTCGATCAATCTGGCTTGCTACTCCGGCTCCGTGTTCGCCGGAAAGTGACTGGCGGGCACAGCGGTACCCGTGGTCTTGACGATCAAAGGTAACCGAGGTGATCTCCGCAGCCACCTCCGGTGGCGTGAAACCGACTGCTGTGCAGTCGAACTGCGCTGATCATCCACTGTGACCGCCCGGACGCCGAGTGATCAACAGTGCGTAACCGGAATACTGTTCAATTGGCAATGAGGCCACAGTGGACTGTGTAATTCACGGATGAGAACTAGGGGGATCGGTGTCTACCGGTAAAAATTCGAGCCCATGCCTGGTCAGCCGCTCGCGTTCGCATTGCCGCGCCGCGGGGGTGCAGGTGTGAACAAAGGGAAATCCCTTCGTGAGTATGATCTTGAAGCGGTCCGCGCGGCGGAGGCGGCGAGACGCGGGAGCGCGTTCGCGCCGCGCCCGGCGTGGCGGACCTCTGGGGCGTCCAGGTCCGCCTGGCCGGTCAGTGATGGCGTACAACAGGCGTGATCGGGCCCGCATGGTCGGGTGACGGTCGCGGGTCCGGGGGTTGCCCTCCGGTACACTTCCGCGGCCGGGCGCAGAGTGAAGTTGGAGAGTCTCGATGGCACGTGACGCGGACCACGACGATTCCGGCGGGGTCTCCGCGATCCTGAACCGGATCGACCCGTTCGCGTGGGTACCGATCATCACGATGCTGGTACTCGCGCTGGTGACGGCGCTGGTCCTGGAAGTGCCGTTGCTCGGCCTGATGCTCCTGATCATGGCCTTGGCGATCTTCGGCTTCGACCTGTGGATCAACAGTCGCAAGAAGGCCGGCAAGGCGCCGATGCGCATGCCCCGTCGCAGGCGTCGGGACGACGACGACTTCGACCTGGACTTCGACCGCGACGACCGCGGGCCGTCCCGCGCGGAGACCTCCCGTCCGGAGCGCGGCGCGCAGCCGCCCGCCGGTCGGCCCGGTGCGCGGCCCGGTCCCAACCAGGGCCGTCCGGCCGGGGCAGGTCAGGCCCGCCCGGCCGGTCAGCAGGGGCGTCCCGGCGGTCAGCCGCCAGGCGGCGGCCGTCCCGCCCCGAACCAGGGCCGCCCGCAGGGGAACCCGCCGAACCAGGGCGGACGTCCGGCAGCACCCGGCCAGGGTCGCCCCGGAGCCCCCAACCAGGGCCGTCCCGCCGGGAACCCGCCTGCGGGTCCGCCGCCCGGCGCCGGTCGTCCCGGGGCCCAGCCCCCCGGACCGGGTCGTCCCGGAGCCCCGGGCGGTCGCCCTCCGCAGCGACCGGCACCCGGCGGCAACCGCTACTGACGCACGAGATCGGCCCCGGCCAGCTCAGGCCGGGGTCGATTCGCGTCCGGGCTCAGTGCGGCGCGGGCTCCAGGTCGCGCACGGCTCCGGGCGAGGTGCTCTCGCGCAGGCCCCGCCGGGCGAGCTCGGGGTGCACCCCTTCGCCGAACCAGTACGCCTCCTCCAGGTGCGGGTAACCCGACAGCACGAACTCGTCGATGCCCACCGAGTGGTACTCCTCGATGAGGTCGGCGACCTCGGAGTGGCTTCCCACCAGCGCGGTTCCGGCCCCGCCGCGCAGCAGTCCGACCCCCGCCCACAGTCCCGGGTGGACCTCCAGGTCGCGGGCGCTGGAAGGCAGGACACCACCGTGCAGCCCTGCCATCTTGTGCTGCCCGACGGCCTCGGTCTTGGCGATCTTGGCCTGCGAGGCCGCCACGTCGGCGGGATCCATCTGCCCCAGGAACCGCTGCGCCGTGTCCCACGCGTCGGCGCTGGTGTTGCGGGTGATGACGTGCGCGCGCAGGCCGAACCGCAGCTCGCGGCACTCCTCGGCGGCCAGCTCTCGCAGCCGCTGCACCTTGCGTCCCACCGCCGCCGGCGGCTCTCCCCAGGTCAGGTGCACGTCGGCTCGCCGGGCGGCCACCGGCAGCGCGGCGTCCGACGATCCGCCGAAGTACAAGGGCGGAACCGGTGCCGGGGGCTCGAAGGACGTCGCGCCGCGCACGCTGTGGTGCTCACCGTCGAAGTCGAAGGGCTCGCCCGCGAAGATGCCGCGCAGGATCGCGAGGAACTCGTCGGTGCGGGCGTAGCGCTCGTCGTGGTCGAGCCAGTCGCCGTAGCGTTGCTGCTCGGTCGACTCACCGCCGGTCACGATGTTGAGCAGCAGGCGTCCGTCGGAGACCTTCTGGTACGTGCCGGCCAGCTGCGCGGCCAGCGTCGGCGACAGCGAACCGGGCCGGAACGCGACCAGGAACTTGATCCGCTTGGTGCGCGCCAGCAGTGCGGCGGTGGTGATCCAGGCGTCCTGGCACCAGCTGCCGGTGGGGGTGAGCATGCCGGTGAAACCGAGGTGCTCCACGGCTTGGGCGACCTGCGCGAGGTAGTCGATGTCGGGTCGGCGCGGCGTGTCGGCCCCGGTCGGCGTGGTGTGCGGGCGGTCCACGACGGAGCGCCCGTCGCCGTGGGTGGGCAGGAACCCGTGCGTGGTGATGGGCATGGGGGAGTTCCTCTTAGGCGGTCGCGAGCCGGCTCGCGAAGCGGTTGTCGACGTAGTCGGCGAAGGTGAACCTGCGCGGGATCTCCTCGGCCGTCACGAACGCGTCGGCGAGTTCCTGCTGCGAGCGGACGACCTCGGCGTCGAGCGGGATCGGCAGGTCGGGTCCGAGCTCGGTGGCCTTGCGGGTGACCTCGATGGGCAGCCCGGTGTCCTCCGACCACGCCTGGGCGCGCTTCTCGCGGTGGGTGTCGGCGAAGCGGTACGCCCGCGACAGCCGCGAGAGGTAGTCGCCGATCGCCGAGTTGCGCCGGGCATCGGCCAGCGCGGCGGTGCCGGCGACCTGGAAGCTGTAGCCGTTGGCACCGCCACCGCGGCCGTCGGCGATGACCCGCGCACCGGATTCGAGCTGGACCTGCGCGAAGTACGGGTCCCAGAGCGCCCACGCGTCCACCGCGCCCTGCTTGAACGCTCCGAGCGCGTCGGCGGGCTGCAGGAACACGAGCTGGACGTCGTGGGGAGTGAGTCCGACGGCCGCCAGGGTCTGCAGGATCTGGCCGTGCGCGGAGCTGCCCTTGGAGACCGCGATCGTGCGTCCGCGCAGCTGGTCGCGGGACTGGAGCGGGGAGTTCGGGAGGACGACGAGCGCGTCGCTGGCGACGTTGCCCTGGGAGGCGGCGACGATCTTGATGTCGGCCTTGGCCGCGGCGGCGAACAGCGGGGGAGTGTTGCCGGTGCCGCCGATGTCGATGGCGTCCGCCGACAGCGCTTCCAGCAGCGGCGGGCCGGAGGTGAAGGTCGCCCACTCGAGCTCGTACGGGAAGTCGTCCAGTCCGGCCGAGCGCAGCAACGACTGGGACGCGCCCTTCTGGTCGCCGACCCGGAGCGTCACCCCGGCCAGCTGGTCGGGCGGGATCGGCGGTGGCACGGGCGCGGACGCGGCATCACCGCCGCGACCGCCGGAGCACGCGGCGAGCAGTCCGGCGGCCGAACCGGCTGCGGCCAGGGAAAGGAAATCACGACGGCGCACGGTGTTTCACTCCATCTGCGAGGCGCGACGAATCCGCCCGATGACGCGAGGTCAGCGGGCGCGCGCGAGCGGGCGGTCGGTTCTGGTGGAAGCGACCGGGAATCAGGTGTGGGGCGGGTTCGAGACGAGAACCGCCCGGGAGTCCTCGAGGGCTCTACGGAGCCGGACAGATGGAGCTGGCCTGCCGTCGCAGATCGACGTGCAGGCGCCAGGAGAAGGCGTTCCAGGTGAACACGACCACGGATGTTCGCAGCACCCCGCCCGCAGGTCAACGCACGAGCGCTCGGTCTCACGGGGCGGGACCTGCTGCACGCCGGACGCGCTCGAAGCGTCGGGTGTCCCGGATTTCAGTGGAAATCACCGACCCCGATCTCAGTGGAGATCCGGACCGGATCTCCACTGAAATCGGGGTCGGGAGGTGATGTGTCCAGCTGGGTGGGTCAGACGGTGGCGGGGGTCTTGCGCTGCCCCAGCTCGGGCGTCGGAACCCGGTGGGTCTCGCGGGCGGAGGCCACCGCGATGATGTTCAGCGCGCACAGGCCCGCGGTGAACAGCGCGACGTAGACCCAGCCTTCACGCCCACCACCGATGGCCTCGGCGATGCTGGGGGAGAACCCGGCCAGCGCGAAACCGATCTGGGTGCCCACGGCCATGCCCGACAGTCGCACCTTCGCCGGGAACATCTCGCCGTAGAAGGCCGGCCAGATGCCGTTGGTGGCGCTGTAGACGACGCCGAACAGCAGGATGCCGAAGGTGAAGATCAGCGCCCAGCTGCCGACTGACAGCGACCACAGGTAGCCGAACATCAGCACCGCGCACCCGGCCGAGCCGCCGATGAACACCGGCTTGCGGCCGACGCGGTCGGCCAGTCCCGCCCACAGCGGGATCGCCGCCAGCGCGACGATGTTGGCCAGCACGCCCACCCACAGGATCGGAGTCTTGGCCAGGCCCACGGTGTTCACCGCGTAGCTGAGCGCGTAGACGGTGAAGATGGTGCTCACCGCGGCGATCACCGAGGCGACGACCACCCGCAGCACGTCGGCCCAGTGGTCGCGGAACAGCGGCAGCAGCGGGGTCTTCTCGCGCTTGGTGTCGGCGACCTCCTCGACGAAGACCGGTGTCTCGTCGAGCTTGCTGCGGATCACCAGTCCGGCGATCACGACCGCGGCGCTGAGCCAGAACGGAACCCGCCAGCCCCAGCTGACCAGGTGTTCCTCCGGCAGCGCGGCCACCGGTAGGAAGACCGCGGTGGCCAGGATCTGCCCGGCCTGCGTACCGCTGAGCGTGAAGCTCGTGTAGTAGGCGCGCCGGTGCGCCGGGGCGTGCTCCAGCGACATCGAGTTCGCCCCGGCCTGCTCGCCCGCGGCCGAAAAGCCCTGCAGCAGGCGCAGTGCGACCAGCAGCGCCGGTGCTGCCACGCCGATCTGGTCGTAGGTGGGCAGGCATCCGACCAGGACCGTGGAGATCCCCATCAGCAGGACGGTGAACACCAGCACCCGCTTGCGGCCGAAGGCGTCGCCGATGTGGCCGAGGACGAACGCCCCGATCGGTCGTGCCAGGTAGCCCACGCCGAAGGACGCCAGCGCCAGCAGGGTGCCGGTCGCGGGGTCGGAGGTGGGGAAGAAGATCTTGTTGAACACCAGCGCTGCGG
This sequence comes from Saccharopolyspora karakumensis, assembly GCF_004349225.1. Lineage (NCBI taxonomy): Bacteria > Bacillati > Actinomycetota > Actinomycetes > Pseudonocardiales > Pseudonocardiaceae > Saccharopolyspora > Saccharopolyspora karakumensis. The sequence goes on along the minus strand of NZ_SMLA01000022.1, from coordinate 72,285 downwards.
CGGTGCCGTAGATGAAGAAGTCGTAGTACTCGAGCGCACTTCCGATCCATGCGGCGATCGCGGCTTTGCGCGGTTTGCCCTGGGTGGCTCTCGGGCCGTCGGTCACTGTCTGCTCCAGGAAGTCCGTGCACCGTTGCGCGGTGACTTATGAACCATCTAGTTAGTTCTCAAGACTGTGAAGCGCCCGCGAACGTGTGTCAAGGCCGTGTTTCAGTCCCGTGACAGGAAGCCGAGCACCATGTCGCCGAGCATCCGGCGGTAGTGGTCGCGCCGCTTCGGGTCGAGCAGGTCGCGCTCGAAGATCGCCTGGAACGTGTAGCGGTTGGCGGTGCGGAACACGCAGAACGAGCTGATCATCATGTGCACGTCGAGGGCGTCGACGTCCTCGCGGAACCGCCCGTTCTCGCGCCCGCGCCGCAGCACGCCGTCGAGCACCTCGACCGCCGGTCCGGCCAGTCCGGGCAGCAGCTCCGACTTGGTCAGGTGCTCGGCGCGGTGGATGTTCTCGATGCTGACCAGCCGCAGGAAGTCCGGGTGCGACTCGTGGTGGTCGAAGGTCAGCTCGGCCAGCCGGCGGATCGCCTCGGCGGGTTCGAGCGCGTCCACGTCGACCTGGCTCTCCAGGCCGCGGATGACCGCGTAGGCGTTCTCCAGCGCGGCCAGGTAGAGCTGTTCCTTGCCGGTGAAGTAGTAGTAGATCATCCGCTTGGTGGTGCTTGTCCGCGCGGCGATCTCGTCCACCCGGGCGCCGGCGTAGCCCTTGTCGGCGAACTCCTCGGTGGCCACCCGCAGGATCTCGGCGCGAGTCCGGTCGGCGTCGCGCTGCTTGATCGCTCCGGTGTCGGACGTCGGTGCGGCCACGATGCTCCCCTGCGGTTGTTGCACTTCAGCGCCACTCTAATGCACGGAGTCTTCCGGGTGAGCGCCTCGTGTGCCTACAATTAACTAGCTAGTTCGTTACTTAATGGGGAGTGCGGAGTGCACGACGGCTACCTGGTGGGGCTCATCGGTTCGGGCATCGGCCCGTCGCTGAGCCCGGCGTTGCACGAGCGGGAGGCCGCCGAACTCGGCCTGGACTACCACTACCGGCGGTGGGACCTCGACGATCTCGGCGAACCGCCGAGCGCCGTCGGCGATTTGCTGGCCCGCGCCCGCGCGGAGGGCTACCGGGGGCTGAACATCACCCACCCCTGCAAGCAGCTCGTGCTCGATCACCTCGACGAGGTCGACGCCGACGCCGCAGCGCTGGGTGCGGTCAACACCGTCGTCTTCGACGGCACGCGCGCCATCGGTCACAACACCGACCACTCCGGGTTCGCCCGCAGCCTCCAGCGCGGACTGCCCGACGTCGCGCTGGACCGGGTCCTGCTGCTCGGCGCCGGAGGTGCCGGAGCCGCCGTCGCCCACGCGCTGCTGGGCCTGGGGGCGGGGGAGGTCCGGATCGTCGATCTCGACGCCGACCGCGCCGCCGAGCTGGCCGACTCCCTGCCCGAACGCGCGGTCACCGGCGGGCGGCTCGACGATGAGCTGGGCGAGGCCGATGGTCTGGTGCACGCCACGCCCACCGGCATGGCCGCCCACCCCGGACTGCCGGTGCGCGCCGCGCTGCTGCGGCCTCAGATGTGGGTCGCCGACGTCGTCTACCGGCCGTTGGCCACCGAACTCGTCGTCACCGCGCGCCGGCGCGGCTGCCGGGTGCTCGACGGCGGCGGCATGGCGGTGTTCCAGGCGGTGGACGCGTTCCGGCTGTTCACAGGCTTGGAGCCGAACGCCGAGCGGATGCTGCGGCACTTCGCCGAACTGGAGGGAGCGCATGTCTGAGCCACGACGGTCCATCGCCACGGTCTGCCTGTCCGGCACCCTGGAGGACAAGCTCGCCGCCGCCGCTGCGGCCGGTTTCAACGGCGTGGAGATCTTCGAGAACGACCTGATCGCCTCGGCCGCGTCCCCGGCCGACATCGGCGCCCGGTGCCGCGATCTGGGCCTGTCGGTCGACCTCTACCAGCCGTTCCGCGACTTCGAAGCCGTCCCGCCCGCGCGGCTGCGCGAGAACCTGCGCCGCGCCGAGCGCAAGTTCGACGTCATGGAGCAGCTGGGCGCCGACCTGGTCCTGGTCTGCTCGACGGTGTCGCCGGACGCCGTCGACGACGACGAACTGGCCGCCGAGCAGCTGCGGGCGCTGGCCGAGCGCGCCGAAGCGCGCGGGATGCGGGTGGCCTACGAGGCGCTGGCCTGGGGCCGGTTCGTCAACACCTACGAGCACTCCTGGCGGATCGTGCGCCGCGCGGACCACCCGGCGCTGGGCCTGTGCCTGGACTCCTTCCACGTGCTCTCCCGCGACGGCGATCCGTCGCTGATCCGCACCATCCCCGGCGAGAAGCTGTTCTTCCTGCAGCTGGCCGACGCGCCGAAGCTGGACATGGACGTGCTGCAGTGGAGCAGGCACCACCGGCTGTTCCCCGGGCAGGGCTCGTTCGACCTGAAGACCTTCGCGGGCAACGTGCTCGAAGCCGGCTACACCGGGCCGCTGTCGCTGGAGGTGTTCAACGACGTCTTCCGGCAGGCCGATCCGAAACCCGCTGCCGTGGACGCGATGCGCTCGCTCCGGCTGCTGGAGGAGCAGCTCGGGATCCCGGTCGCCGAACCCGCACCCGACCTCGACGGATACGCCTTCACCGAGCTCGTCGCCGACCCCGCCACGGCCGCTCGGCTGGCCGAAGGGCTCGCCGCGCTGGGCTTCACCGAGACCGGGGAGCACCGCAGCAAGCCCGTGCGGCGCTGGGAGCAGGGCGGTGCGCGGGTGCTGATCAACACCACCGCGTCCACCTCGGACACCGCGGAGATCGGTGCGCTGGCGGTGGAGAGCTCCGACCCGCTGCGCTCGGCGCGACGGGCCGAGGCGATGAGCTCGCCGATCCTGCCGCGCGAGCGCGGACCGCAGGAAGCCGGCCTGGCCTCGGTCGCCGCGCCCGACGGCACCGGCGTGTTCTTCTGCGACACCGCCGCCCCCGACGGCTGGCTGTCGGACTTCCGCGACACCACGACGGCGGGACGAGGGCTGGGCGTCACCGGCATCGACCACGTGTCGCTGACCCAGCCGTTCGACCACTTCGACGAGGCCGCGCTGTTCTGCCGCTCGGTGCTCGGCCTGGAACCGGAGGGGATCACCGAGTACGCCGCGCCGTTCGGCATGGTCCGCAACCGCGGGATGGTCGACGCCACCTGCTCGGTGCGCCTCGCGCTCAACGGCACCCTGGTCCGCCGCGGCGAGTGGGCCCCGGCGGTCCGCGACCCGCAGCACATCGCCTTCACCTGCACCGACGTGATCTTGGCGGCCGAGCACCTGCGCGCGTCCGGCGCGCCGGTGCTGCCGATCCCGGACAACTACTACGACGACCTCGACGCCCGATTCGGCCTCCGCCCGGAACTGCTGGAGACCCTGCGGCGTTGCTCGGTGCTCTACGACCGCGACGCGGGCGGCGAGTTCCTGCACCTGTTCACCGAGCTGTTCGGTTCGCGGGTGTTCCTCGAACTCGTCCAGCGGGTCGGCGACTACGCGGGGTACGGCGTGGCCAACGCCCCGGTCCGCATGGCCGCGCATCGGAGGCAACGGATGACTGCATCTGGACGATGATCCACCGCGTTCTCTGGCGGAAACTGGGCGAAAACGTACGACGTACGGAGTGAGAGGGGCCCTGCGCCAGATGCAGCACGTGAATCGTCGGACGCTCATGACCGCCGCTGGAATCGCCGGTGTGGCCACCGTGCTGCCGACCGCGACAGCGGCGGCCGCACCCGGTCGCTGCGGAGACCACGCGTGGTGCGACCCCGGGCGCTCGCCCGACGAACGCGCGGCGATGGTGCTGCGCGAGCTGACCCTGGACGAGAAGATCTCGCTGCTCGGTGGCGACGACCTGGCCGGTGCGGCCGGATCCGGGCACACCGGTACCGGTCACGGCGTCGAGCGGCTCGGGATTCCGCCGGTCTACTACGGCGACGGGCCCGTCGGTTCCCGGCAGGGCAGCGGCACCTCGATGCCCTCGGGGGTGTCGCTGGCCGCCTCCTTCGATCCCGGGCTGGCCACGACCTACGGCGCCACGGTGGCCAACGAGGTGCGGTGCAAGGGCAACGACGTGGTGTTCGGTCCGACCGTCGACGTGCTGCGCGTGCCCACCTCAGGCCGCGCCTTCGAAGGCTTCGGCGAGGACCCGTACCTGTCCTCGCGGATCGGCGTCGGCTGGGCGGCCGGAGCTCACTCCGAAGGCGTGATGGTGTGCGTCAAGCACTTCGCCGCCTACACGCAGGAGGGCGTTCTCGGCGTCGTCGGCTCGCGGATGCTCTACAACGCCGTGGTCGACGAGCGCACCCTGCGCGAGATCTACCTGCCCCCGTTCGAGGCCGCCGTGCGCGAAGCGGGCGTCGGCGCGGTCATGGGCTCCTACAACCGGGTCGGCGGTCAGTACGCCTGCGAGCACCAGTGGTTGCTCAACGACCTGCTCAAGCACGAGTGGGGTTTCACCGGCTACACCATCGCCGACTACGCCGCGATGCACTCCACCGGGAACTCGCTGGCCAACGGGATGGACTTCGAACCGTGGCCCGCGCTGGTGTACTCGCCTGCCGCGATCCGCACCGCCCTGGCCACGGGTCAGGCGGCGACCTCCGACGTGGACGAACACGCCCGCCGCATCCTGCGCACGATGTTCGCCCACGGCATCTTCGAGCGCCCCGCCTACCCCAACGACGACAGCCAGATCGACAAGCCGGCCCACCTGCGCACCGCCGGGCACGTCGCCGAGCAGGGCATGACGCTGCTGCGCAACGACGGACTCCTGCCGCTCGACCCGGCCGCGCTGCGCGGCAAGACCATCGCGGTGATCGGCGAGGCCGCCGAGAAGTTCGTGCAGGGCGGTGGCTCGTCGTCGACCACCCCGTACAGCTTCGTCTCCCCGCTGCAGGGCATCCAGCAGCGGGGCGCCGAGGCAGGCATCACCGTCGTCCACGAACCCGGCACGACCCCGGGTGCGGCGGCCGCGGCCGCCCGCAACGCCGACATCGCGGTGGTCGTGGTCTCGGACATGATGTCGGAGTTCCTCGACAAGCCGAACCTCGACCTGGACTCCGGCATCGCCCAGTTCCCGCCGCCCGCGCTCGGCAACCCGCTGGCCGACCAGGACGCGATCATCGAGGCCGCGCTCGATGCCAACGCCAACACCGTCGTCGTGCTCGAAACCGGAGGCCCGGTCGCCACGCCGTGGCGGTACCGCACCCGAGCGCTGCTGGAGGCCTGGTACCCGGGCGCGAACGCGGGCACCGCGCTCGCGCGCGTGCTCTTCGGCGACGTCGACCCCGGCGGTCGGCTACCGCTGACCTTCCCGGACAGCGACGACGACGTGCCCACCGCCGGCGACATCGCCCGCTACCCGGGCAAGGGCCTGGACGTGCACTTCACCGAAGGCGTGTTCGTCGGCTACCGGCACTACGACGCCCACGAGATCGAACCGGCGTTCCCGTTCGGCCACGGCCTGTCCTACACCTCCTTCGCCTACTCCGACCTGCGCGTGTCCGGGGAGAGGGTGAGCGTGATCGTGACCAACACCGGCAACCGGACCGGGCACGCCGTACCGCAGCTCTACCTCGGCCTGCCCTCGCCGCGCGAGGACGTGCCGCAGCCGCCCCGGCAGCTCAAGGGCTTCGCCAAGCTCACCCTCGATCCGGGGCGCTCGGCGTCGGTGGAGTTCACCCTCACCGACTCGGCCCTGTCCTACTGGGACGAGCTGGCGGGCGGCTGGACCGTCGCGGCCGGGGAGTACCGGGTGCACGTCGGCGAATCCTCCCGGGACATCCGCGGTGACGGCACCTTCACCATCGCCGCCGAACGCCGGGTGCGGTGAGTCAGGGCTTGGACGCGTAGTACACGGCGGCCATGTCCTCGTCGGCGTGGCCCGCGGTCAGGGCTCGGGCGAACCGGGCCCTGACCGCCTCGGCCAGGTCGAGCCGCACGGCGCCGCTGGCCGCCTGGGACACCAGACCGGCGTCCTTGGCTGCGGCGCTGAGGGTGAACGCCGGTGGGAACTCGCCGCTGATGATCGCGGCGCCCTTCATGTGCGCGTAGGCAGAATCGGTCGCGGTTCCCTTGATCGCCGCCAGGAACTCCGACGGGTCCACACCCAGGTCCTCGGCCAGCGCGATCGATTCGCCCACGGCGTTGGTCAGCGTCAGCACCCAGTTGTTGGCGACGAGCTTCAGCCTCGATCCACCCGCCTGCGACGGGTCCTCGCCGACCCACCGGGTGCGGGAGCCGATCGCGTCGAACAACGGCGCCACGACCTCGCGCACCTGGGGAGCGCCCGCGGCCAGCACCACCAGCTCGCCCTTCTCGGCCGGGAGCTTCGTGCCCAGCACGGGGGCGTCGACGACGGTGACACCGCCGATCTCGGCCGCGGCCGCGCACACCGCCTCCGTTCCCGGCAGGCCGATCGTCCCCATCTGCACCCACACGCCACCGGTGTTCAGCGCGGCGGCGGCCTCACGGCCGGCGCTGAGCGTCGAGTCGGCGTCGAGCAGCATCGTGACCAGGACGTCTGCGCCTCGCGCGGCCTCGGCCGGGGAGTCGACGACGACCGCGCCGGTCTCGGTCAGCGGCTCGGCCCGGCTGCGCGTGCGGTTCCACACCCGCAGGTCGAATCCGGCTGCGGCCAGGTTGCGCACCATCGGCGCACCCATAGTGCCGGTGCCGAGGAAGGCGACTGTGGTCATGGCGAACTCTCCCAACCCAGGGGACTCGGATTCGCCGCCGATTCTCCCCGCACCCCTACCGGCGCACCAAACCAACACACCACGGGTGTGTTGGTGCTGGGCGCGCGCAAAGCGTTCGGGCGCAGGGCGTTTCCCGGCCGGAACGGGACGAACCGGCCACAGTGGATGATCAGAGGAGCTCGATGCGCCAGGTGCGGGAGATCAGCAGGAACCCCGTCAGGGCCGCGGCCGTCAGCGCCGCCGCGCCCTCGTTGAGGAACAGGCACATGAGCGACAGCACGCCCGCGCAGGCGGCCAGCGTCGTCCGGGCGGAGACGCGGGCGCGCAGGTAGCCGAAGGTGCTGGTCTGGCTGAGCCTGCGTGCGAGCTTGGGGTCCTCGTCGACGAGCTGCTGCTCGATCTCGCGCAGGCGGCGCCGTTCGTCCCTGGGGAGCATGGCCCACCTCCACCGGGTAGTACCGCCTGGTTGAACAAGTATCGCAACGTTGGAACGTGCTGTGAAGGGTCAATCCAGGCGACGTCCGCAGCAACCCACAACCCTGTGACCTGCGATGGGGAATTTCACGATGAGAGGCGGGCACCCGCAGGTGCCCGCCTCTCGACTCGCTCGACCGTCACGCGGCGACAGGGGCCTCCACCTGGAGGTCCAGACCTCCGTCGCGGGTGCCGACCCGCAGCCGGGTGCCCTCGGTGAGCTCGCCGTCCAGGATCAGGTCGCTGATCCGGTCGTCGATCTCGCGCTCGATGGCCCGGCGCAACGGCCGCGCACCGAACTCGGGCTTGTAGCCGCGGTCGGAGACCCAGGCCACCGCGTCGTCGTCGAAGACGACCTCGACGCCCAGATCGGCCAGCCGCTTCGTGGTGGTCGCCAGCAGAGCACGGGTGATGGTGTGCAGCTGCTCGCCGTCGAGGCGCTTGAACACCACGATCTCGTTGATCCGGTTGAGGAACTCCGGCCGGAAGGCGTCCTTGAGCTTCGGCATGACCCGCTCCTCCAGGTCCTGGGTGGGGCTGCCGGCGGTGAAGCCGATCTTGCCGCCTGCGCTGGAGACGACCTCCGAAGCGAGGTTGCTGGTCATGATCAGCACCGTGTTGCTGAAGTCCACCGTGCGGCCCTGACCGTCGGTCAGGCGTCCGTCGTCGAGGACCTGCAGCAGGGTGTTGAACACGTCCGGGTGCGCCTTCTCGATCTCGTCGAGCAGAACCACGGAGTAGGGGTTGCGCCGCACGGCCTCGGTCAGCTCACCGGCCTCGCCGTGCCCGACGTACCCGGGCGGGGCTCCGACCAGCCGGCTGGCGGTGTGGCGCTCCTGGAACTCGCTCATGTCCAGCCGGATCATCCGCTGCTCGTCGCCGAACAGCGACTCCGCCAGCGCCTTGGCCAGCTCGGTCTTGCCGACACCGGTCGGACCCAGGAACAGGAAGCTGCCCACCGGACGGGACGGATCGCCCAGTCCGCTGCGGGAGCGCCGCACCGCGCGGGCCAGCGCCCGCACCGCGTCGTCCTGTCCGACGACCCGCTCGTGCAGCTCCGACTCCAGGTTCTGCAGCCGGACCTTCTCCTCGGCGGTCAGCCGCGCCACCGGAACACCGGTCGCCCGGGAGACGACCTCGGCGATGTCGGCCGGACCGACCTCCAGCACGCCCGAACCGCCCTGCTCCAGCCGTGCCTGCGCGGCGGTGATCTCGTCGCGCAGCGCGGAGGCGCGCTCGTAGTCCTCCTCGGCGACCGCCTCGTTCTTGAGCTGCTCCAACCGCTCGACGCGCTTGCGCAGCTCGGTGTCGTCGGCGACACCGGCGCCCAGCCGCTTGCGGGCACCGGCCTGGTCGATCAGGTCGATGGCCTTGTCCGGCAGGAACCGGTCGTTGATGTACTGGTCGGACAGCTTCGCGGCGGCCTGCACGGCCTCCTCGCTGTAGCTCACCTTGTGGTGCCGCTCGTACTGCTCCTGAAGCCCCCGCAAGATCGTGATCGTGTCGGTCACGCTCGGCTCGGGGACCTGGACCGGCTGGAAGCGGCGCTCCAGGGCCGGGTCCTTCTCGATGTTCTTGCGGTACTCGTCGAGCGTGGTGGCGCCGACGACGTGCAGCTCACCGCGAGCCAGTCGCGGCTTGAGCATGTTGCCCGCGTCCATCGCGCCCTCGGCGCCACCGGCGCCGACGACGGTGTGCAGCTCGTCGATGAACACGATCAGCTCGTCGCTGTGCTCGGCGATCTCGTCGATGACCTTGGTCATCCGCTCCTCGAAGTCACCGCGGTAGCGGGTGCCGGAGAGCATCGCCGAGAGGTCCAGCTGCACGACCCGCTTGCCGGTGAGCACCTCGGGCACGTCGCCGGAGGCGATGGCCTGGGCCAGTCCTTCCACGATCGCGGTCTTGCCGACACCGGCCTCACCGACCAGCACCGGGTTGTTCTTGGTTCGGCGGGACAGGATCTCGATGGTCTGCTCGATCTCGTCGGCGCGGCCGATCACCGGGTCCAGGCCGCCGTCGCGGGCCTGCTCGGTGAGGTCGCGGCCGTACTCGTCCAGCGTCGGCGTCTGACCGCCGCTCGGGCTGGACTTCGGCGCCTGCTGCGGGGTGGGCCGCTGCCCGGCGTCGCGCAGGGCCTCGGGTCCCGCACCGGCACCGGCCAGCAGGCGGCCGGCCTCGGTCTCGGGGTTGGCCGACAGCGCCAGCAGCAGGTGCTGCGGGCCGATGTAGGTCGAGCCCAGCGCGCGAGCCACCCGGTGGGCGTCGGCCAGCGCGGTGCGCGCGGCCAGCGTCAGCGAGACGGACTCCTCGGCGACCGGGTTGCCCGCAGCGGGCAGGTGGCCTTCGACCTGCTTGGCGAAGGACTCGGTGTCCACGCCCAGCTGGCCGAGCTGCGCCCGGGTCGGCTCCTGCTTGGCGGCCGACCACAGCAGGTGCAGGGCGTCGAGGCTGCCCTGCCCGCGGTCGCGGGCGAACTTCGCGGCCTCGCCGACGAGCTGTTGCGCCTGCTCGGTCATCAGCTCGGTGATGTCAACGCGGCGCGAGCCGCCGCCCGTGGAGTCCTCGGCCCCGAAGAAGCGCGCGAAGTACTCGTCGAACGGGCCACCGACCGGTCCGAAGAACGTCGCCATTACTTACCTCCTCGTGACGGTGTTGCTCAGCATCGCCGCCATCTACTTGAGTCTGCCACTATCAACCAACATAAGTGAGCGCGCCGTAATTCCAAGTTGATCGTGGAGTGGTCCGCGTCACTTCCTGCGTCCGGCGAGCGCGGGTCGCACGTGCTCAGCCCGTTGCGCCACCGCAGGTGTGGTGGTCACCGCGCGGAGGCGTTTCGCCGAGCTGTTGACCTCGACTTAAGTGGAAGTCGCAGGCTGAGGTGACCTGCTCAGATGAAAGGGACACATCATGGGAACGTCTGTGGATCGCTCAGTATTCGACGAGGCGTATGTGGCGGGCACCGCACCGTGGGTGATCGGCGCACCGCAGCAGGCGATCGTCGAGCTCGAACGCGGCGGTGAGATCGGGGGAGCGGTGCTCGACCCCGGCTGCGGCACCGGCGAGCACACCATCCTGCTGACCGAACGCGGCTACGACGTGCTGGGCGTGGACTCGGCGCCGCACGCGATCGAACTCGCCCGGGCCAACGCCGCCGCGCGCGACGTGCCCGCGCGCTTCCAGGCCGCCGACGCGCTGGCGCTGACCGGCGGGCCCTTCGACACCGTCGTCGACAGCGCCTTGTTCCACGTCTTCGGCGAGGAGGACCAGCTGCGGTACCTGCGCAGCCTGCACGGCGTGTGCCGGCCGGGAGCGACCGTCCACGTCCTGGCGCTGGCCGACGCCGAGCCTGCGCTCGGGCCGCGCGTCGCCGAATCGGTGTTCCCGCGCGTGTTCACCGACGGCTGGCGGCTGGAGCGCGTCCGCCCGAGCACCTACCGGGGTGTGGCGCGCGGTGATCACGCGCAGGCCCACGGCGTCGCCGAGGGCGCCCAGGTCGACGTCCCAGCCTGGCTGGCCACCGCCACGCGGCTGTAGCGGTGGTGGTCCCGGCCTGGGCGCGGCTGGCATGCTGGGGCGCATGACCGAGGATGCCGCGTGCGCGGTCGCGCACGGTGAAGTGCCGTCCGAATCCGGGCAGCGAGTGCTGGCGGCGGTGTTCGCCTCGCCCGTCGCCGAACACCTGCTGCGCTACGGCCGGGACCTCGGCTACACCGCGGTGCTCATCGAACCCGACCCGGAACGTGCCGCGGGCCTGGACGCGCTGGCGAAGGTGCCGGAGCTGAGCCCCGGCACGGACCTGGTCGTCACCGACCACCACCGCGACGAGCTCGGCCCGGTGCTGCGCGACGCGCTGCGGCACGAGGCGCGCTGGATCGGGATCATGGGCAACCCGCGCCACGAGGGCCCGCACGTCCAGGCCCTGCGCGATCTCGGCGTGGACGACTCCCAGATCGCGCGGGTGCACCGGCCGATCGGGCTCAACATCGGCTCGCGCACGCCACCCGAGATCGCCATCGCCACGCTGGCCGGGCTCATCGCCGACCGCAACGGGAAACCGGGCGGCTTCGAGTTCTGATCCCGCTCAGGGAAGCGCACGGCGTCGGAGCACCGCTCACGGCCGATCCCGTTCGTCGGGCAGCAACGAACCGAGCGGTCCGAGGTCGAGGTTGAGGTCTTCCGGGGAGAGCCCGAAGTGGTCCTGGAGCTCGGACATGGCCTCCGCCAGCTGCATGAGGCCGAGTCCGAGCTCCTCGATCTGCTCCTCCGACAGATCGCCTTCGTCTACCCGGCGCAGCGCCTGCCGCTCCATGAGCTGACGCACGAGTTCGACCAGGGTGAGGACCAGGCGCACGAGGTCGCGCTTGATCGACTCGGAGTCCGCTTCGATCCGGTTCTGCAGGCGTCGCGATCGCGCGTGCGCGTCGTCGTTCGGCTCGGTCACGCCGGTGGTCCCTCCTGCCCCGTTGTCTCCGCGCGGATGGAGGTGATGAGCGCCCGCAGGGAGACCTGGACGAGGTCGACGTCCGCGAGCGAGATCGTGATGTCGCCGGCGATGACCACGCCCCCGGCCAGGAGCCGGTCCAGCAGGTCGACGAGCGCGACGTCCTGGGGTCCGCGCAGCTCCACCGGTGTCAGTTCCTCGGACGTCATCGCTGCTCCTGCTCGTCTTCCAGGATCGTGGCGAAGGAGTACGGCGGCCACGGCCCGGTGAGTTCGAACCTGAACTTCGGGTGGCCGTGCGCCAGCTCCCGCAGCTTCTCCTTGAACGAGCTCTCGCGGGTGTCGTCGACCAGGTAAGCGCCGTTGAGCACCATCACGCCGTCGTAGCCCGCGAGCTCGCGGCTTTGCGGTGGGTGGGCGGTCGACTCCTCCGCCAGCTCGACCAGCGACGCGTGAACCTCGGCCGCGTGGTGCAGCGCCTCCTCCTTCGCCTGCTCCCGGCTCTCCTCGCGACGGCGGAGCCGCTGCAAGTACGCGGCGCCGGGCCGCTCGCCCCGGGGCTCGCTCGAACCGGGTTGACCGGCGGAGATGTCCGCGTACGCCTTGACGCCCCACTCCGTTCGGCCGGTGACCCGGTCGAGCACGGTCTCGAACCTGTCCGCCCGGTCCGCGAGGCACTCGCGCACGCGGCGGTCGCTGTAGTAGACGGTGGCGAACCCCATGGGTGCCACCGGAAGGACGCTCGCGGCCGCCTCGACGACCCGGTTGTGGTCGCGGACCGCCTCGCCCAGCCAGTCGAGATCCTCCAGGTTGCGGCGCAGCGCCGATTCGCCGAACTCGTCCTCGGCGACGTCGCTGACCAGCGCGCTCAGGCCCGCGACCTCGACCCAGCGGACGGTCGAGCCGGCGATCCCCTCCAACTCGGACGCGAGGTTCGCGTCCTGTCCGCGAGAGATCGCGTACACGTAGGTCAACGGTTCAGCCACCACGCCGCTCCTCGTCCTCTTCGGCGTTCGGGGGTGTCTCAGCGGAACCGGATTCGAGCTCGCGCACCCTCCGCTCCAGGCGGCGGTTCTCGTGAACGAGGTCGCGCTGCCCCGAGGACAGCGACGGGTCGTGCTCCCACCAGTCGATGCCCATCTCCCGTGCGCGTTCCACGGAGGCCACCACGAGCCGGAGCTTGATGGTGAGCAGCTCGATGTCGAGCAGGTTGACCCGGATGTCGCCGGCGATGACGATGCCCTTGTCGAGCACGCGTTCCAGGATGTCGGCGAGGTTCGCGGACTCGGGCCGGGACGACAGCGCACCCCTCTGCCCGTACCTCGCCGGAGGGCCGGTCCTGCCACCGTTCGGCTCCGTCATCCGGGTCCTCCCTCGATCAGCGCTCGTTTCCGCGCCCTCGCGCGTAGCGGTCGACGCGGCGATACGAGACGAGCTCGCCGCTGTGGTCCACCGCCGCCTCGTACACGGCCAGGAGGTCCGTGCTGTCGGGCACTCGGCGGCTTTCGACGACTTCGACGCCCACGAGCCAGCCGTCGTCGGTGCGTTCCAGCGAGGTCACTCCCTCCGATTCGCGCCCGGTGAGCGCCGTGACGTGATCGACCGCGAGCTTCGCGGCCTCCGCGGCGCCGAGCGGCCGCGTCCGCTCCTGAGCGGGGACTTCCTGGCGACGTGGTGCGTTCTCCTGCTCCTCGTCGCGACGGCGACGTCGTCGCTCGGTGGGCTCCGACGCCCGACGCGACGGCGGGCGTTCCCTGCGCGGCTTCGCGTCGTCCCTGGCATCACCGGCCACTGCCGATCACGTCTCCTCGGTCAGGTTCTGCGCCTCCACCAGACGGTCCAACAGCGCCCTCTGGAGGTCGTCCCGCTGCTCGTCGGTCAACTCCCCGGCGGCGTGCGCGTCTTCGACCTTCGCCAGCTCGTTGCGCACCACCGCCGGGTCGTAGTACTCGGCCTCCGCCGCGTCCTTGAGCTTCTCCGCCACCCACACCGTCGCTCGGGCCGGTTTCAGGGGGAGGTCGAGGAACGCCGTGATCAAACCCATGTCAGTCCTCCCGCACGAAGTCGTACGGCGCGAGCGGGCCGATCTGGCGCAGGCCGATCCGCTCGGTCCACCGCTGTCCGAGTTCCCCGAGCGCGTCTTCGAAGTCGGAGACCTGATCCCGGTCGACGAGGAAGGACACGTGCAGGGCTTCCGATTCGCCGACGACGTCGTGGACTCGCGACCCCAGCGTCGCCGAGTCGGTCGCCCGGACCAGGTGCTCCGCATCGGCCCGGCGCTTGGCCAACACCGCGTCGTGGACCAGTTCTCCGAGCCGAACGCGTTCGTCGTAGGCGGCGTCCTCCGCGACACCGCGCAGCTGCTCGCGCAGCTCGGCGATCACTGGGTCCTCCGCGACGACTTCGCGCAGGTGCGCATCGTCGAGGTAGGAACCGCGGACCGCGTACTGGATCGTGCCGTCGAGCTCGGCCAGCGCCGATGTGAACTCGTCGAGATGGGGTTCGAGGAGTTCGTCGGCGACGGCGTCGGCATCGGCGAGGACCGCACCGAACCGCATGGGCAGCACGGTGGTATCGGCTGCGACGGCGTCCAGCACGCGTTCGTGCGCCAGCAGGTCCTCGGGCGTGCCGAGCGGACGGTTGAGCTCCAGATCGCTGATCAACGCCGACAGCCCACCACGTGACACCACGCGCACCTCGGATTCGCCCCCGACAGCCGGGAGATCACCAGGCGAGGCCTCCTGCTCACGCGTGATCCCGTACACGTACGCACCGTGCCTCGTCTCGGCGCGGCTCTGCTGGTGATCGGCCTGCGCGGTCATTCCTCCTTCTCCCTCCGCTGGGCGCTTCGCTTGGGTCGCGCCGGCTCCTTCTCCCGTTCGCGGCTGTTGTCGCGGAACTCGTCGACCGTGTCCTTGGCCGCCTCGATCACTCCCTTCGTCTTGCCCTGCGAACCGCTCTCGGTGACGCCCTCGACGAGCTCGGGCAGGTCCTTGCCGCCCTTCTCGTGCAGGTCCAGGCGGTTGGTCGCCTCGGCGAAGCGCAGGTAGGTGTCCACGCTGGCGACCACCACGCGCGCGTCGATGGTGATCAGCTCGATGCCGACGAGCGAGACGCGCACGAACGCATCGATCACCAAGCCCTTCTCCAAGATGAGGTCCACGACGTCGGCGAGACTGCTCGCCTGTTGCTTGGAAACAGCGGAACTTCGGCTCTGTTGGTTATTTGCCACCGTCACGGAAGCAGCCTCCCCGCGTTCGCAGCTTCTGCGTCTCCGGTCTCTTCCTCGCGAGATCTTGTTCGGCATCCGAATGGATAAACTCGGAGTACCCCGGTTTTCGCGAAACACACCTCAGCGGGCAACGTTTTCGGTGATCAACGAAGGAGGCCGGGATGGGCCGCGTCGACCACGTCGTGGGGCCACTGTGGACGGCTTCGATCGGCTCCGAGGTCGCATGCCGGGATCGCACCTGCGTCGACGCTTCCGCTGAGATCGAGTTCGTGCGACGTGCCGGGCCTCCGAGTCTCGCCGGACGGTTGCGCGCTCGCGAACTCTCGCCCCCGGCCGATCCGGGTGGTTATGCTCCGCGCACCCAACGGCGGGTGCAGAAGGAGGCTTCAGGTTGACCGGGATCGCTTTTCGGGAACTGAGTCCGGTGTCGTTCCTGGAACGCGCCGCGGCGGTGTTCGCCGACCGGCCGGCCGTCGTCGACGGCGATCGCCGGGACACCTACGCCCAGCTCTGGGACCGCGCGCAGCGGTTGGCCGGACTGCTGGCCGCGCGGGGAGTCCAACCCGGTGATCGAGTCGCGGTGCTCTCGCCGAACACCCACCTGCTGCTGGAAGCGCACTACGGCGTCCCGCTGGCCGGTGCGGTGCTGGTCGCGCTCAACACCCGGCTGTCGCCGTCGGAGATCGCCTACATCGTGGAGCACAGCGGGGCGAGCCTGGTGCTGCTCGACGCCGAGTTCCGGGAGGTGCTGGGGGAGCAGTCGATCCCGGTGATCGACTCGCAGTCCTACGACGACCTGGTCGACGCCGCCGAACCGCACCGGGTCGAGGTGACCGACGAGCGGTCGCTGCTGTCGATCAACTACACCAGCGGCACCACCGGCCGCCCCAAGGGCGTCATGTACCACCACCGGGGCGCCTACCTGCAGGCCCTGGCGATGGCCTACCACGCCAAGCTCGACACCTCCTCGCAGTACCTGTGGACGCTGCCGATGTTCCACACCAACGGCTGGTGCTTCCCGTGGGCCGTGACGGCTGCCGGGGGCGTGCACCACTGCCTGCGCAAGGTCGACCCCGGCGAGATCTGGCGCGCGATCGACGCCGAGGGCATCACGCACTTCTGCGCCGCGCCGACCGTGCTGACGATGCTCGCCGAACACCCCGACGCGCGGACGCTGAACCACGTGCTGCGCGTCTTCGCAGGTGGTGCGCCGCCGTGGCCGGCGCTGCTGGCGCGGATGAGCGAGCTCGGGTTCGACATCCGCCACCTGTACGGGCTCACCGAGACCTTCGGCCCGGCCGTGGTCTGCGAGTGGCAACCGGAGTGGGACAGCGCTGACCCGGAGCACCGCGCGTGGCTGATCGCCCGCCAGGGCATCGCCAACGTCGTCGCCGAACCGGTCCGCGTCACCGATCCCGAGGGCGACGACGTGCCCGCCGACGGGCGGACGCCGGGCGAGATCCTGCTGCGCGGCAACGACGTCATGCTCGGCTACTACCGAGATCCGGAAGCCACCGAGAACGCCACCCTCAACGGCTGGTTCCGCAGCGGTGACCTCGGTGTTCGCCACCCCGACGGCTACGTCGAACTGCGCGACCGCCTCAAGGACGTGATCATCTCCGGCGGCGAGAACATCACCTCCATCGAAGTCGAGAACGCCCTGACCGCCCATCCCGACGTGCTGGAGGCCGCCGTGGTCGCGGCACCGCACGAGAAGTGGGGTGAGGTCCCGGTGGCCTTCGTCAGCCTGCGGGAGCGATCGAGCGCCGGGGAGGGCGAGCTGATCGACTTCGTCCGCACCCGCATCGCGGGGTTCAAGGCGCCGAAGAGGATCGTCTTCGGCGAGCTGCCCAAGACCTCCACCGGAAAGCTGCAGAAGAACGTGCTGCGAACCCGGGCGGTCGCCGACTGACCAGGCTCCGCGGTTCGCGACGCCGCGTCAGCTGGTCAGGACGTCGGACAGCACCGCGGCCTGGCTGATGACCGGGTGCTTGGTGCCCGTCAGCAGCGTGAGCCGCTTGCGCGCTGCCAGTTCGCGCAGGTGGCCGAGCGCTTCAGCTCGTTCGGGCTGGTCGAGTTCGGCGCGGTAGCGGCGGCGGAACTCGTCGAACTTCTCCGGGTCGTGGCCGTACCACTTGCGGAGTTCCGTCGACGGCGCGACTTCCTTGCACCACTCGGTGAGAGCGGCGTCGTCCTTGCTCATGCCGCGCGGCCAGACGCGATCCACCAGCACGCGGTTGCCATCCCGGTCGGCCGGTTGCTCGTAGATCCTGCGGACCTGAACGTCCGGTTTGCCCTTCGCCAACGTCGCCCTCCTCGTGGCGTGGGGTTGTCGCGCACAGTGATTCCCCCTTCGCCGTGCGCCGAAACGAGGCCGCCGAAGTGCGCTGACGCTGCCCGGAGCGGAACGACGCGGTGCTTCCAACGACCCCCGGTCTGGTTCGGGCCGGGTCGCTCGGGCGATACTCCGCAGATCGTTGATCCGCGTCGGGGCGGGTCGCGACGAGTCGAGGTAGGGGGCCGAGTGGCAGGGGAGATCGAGCTCAGCCGGCACGTCGAGGAGCACCACGATGCCGAGGAGGCGACGGGCTCGAACGTGATCGGCGGGCTGCTGGGCCTGGCGAGCCGGGTCGGACGCGATGTCGCGCGCACCGGCATGGGCCTGGTCCGCGAACTGCCGGGTGGCGTCGAGGTGGAGCGCCAGGTGCAGGCCATCGAGAAGGGCGTGGCCTCCGGCGTGCGGGTCTGGCTGGACTCGGTCGACGAGCGCCAGGAGGACGAGCCGGAGCAGTCGGATCCGGATGCGGACGAGGACGCCGCGCACGTCCACGACGGGCTGCGCGAGGCGATGTCCGAGCTGCTGTTCCGCTCGGCGACCGCGAGCAAGGCCGAGGCACGGGAATTCCTCTACGGCGCAATCCTGCGCCTGATCACCCCGGACGAAGCCCGCATCCTCGCCGGCCTCGGTGACGGCGCCGCCTACCCGGTGGTGCACGTCGCCGAACGCGGCGGTATCGGCGGGACCAGCGGGTTCGTGCTCCGCAACGGCTCGACGGTCGGTCGCGCGGTGGGAGTGGCGCTGCACGAGGAGGTTCCGCTCTACCTGAGCCGCCTGCACGCGCTGGGACTGGTCGAGATCGGCTCCGAGCTGGAGGCCATGGACGACCAGTACGAGATCCTGCAGACCGAGTCGCGGATCCGGGAAGCGTTGCGCTCGGCGAAGTCGACGAAGGTGGTGCGCCGCAGCGTGCGGATCTCCGAGCTGGGCGCGCGGTTCTGGCAGCGATGCGATCCGACGGTGCTGCCGGCCACCGGCGACGCGTTGAACGCGTAGTCGCGCCAGGTATGGTCGCAGCCACTGCGGCGGGGTGCGCAGGCGGTTTCGGGGTTTTCCGGGGAAGAAGGGTGTGAGATGGGAGCGATCCTCCAGGACTTCGGAGAGCACTGGATGGTCTACCTCTCCATCCCGCTCGTGGCCGCCTTGATCGGTTACGTCACCAAGATCCTCGCGATCAAGATGATGTTCTACCCGGTGGACTTCCGCGGGAAGAAGCCGTTCCTGGGCTGGCAGGGCATCGTTCCCAAGCACGCGGCGAAGATGGCCGGGATCGCCTGCGACACGCTCACCGAACAGCTCCTGAGCCCGCAGGAGGTCGTCGAGCGGCTCGATCCCGAGCGCATCGTCGCCGAGGTCGAGAAACCGCTCCGGCACGCGATCGAGGAGATCGTCGAGGAGGTCGGCTCCACCTACCAGCCAGGCGTGTGGGAGGCGATGCCGAAGATCGTGCGCCGGGCCATGATCCAGCGGGTGCAGAACGACGCACCGCGCATGCTCGCCGAGATCATGGACGAGATCAAGTCCGATGTGGACAACGTCTTCGACCTCAAGTCCATGGTCGTCACCGCGCTCGTGCGGGACAAGGAGCTGCTGAACCGGATCTTCCTGGAGGCCGGCGGCAAGGAGTTCCAGTTCATCCGGCGCTCGGGCGCGGTGTTCGGCTTCGTCATCGGCCTGGTGCAGATGTCGGCGTGGGTGCTGTTCAAGGCCCCGATCCTGATGCCGCTGTTCGGCCTGTTCACCGGGTGGTTCACCGACTGGCTCGCGCTGAAGATGATCTTCCGGCCGCAGCAGCCGACCACCTACTTCGGTCTCTTCGAGTGGCAGGGCCTGTTCCTCAAGCGCCGCAAGGAGGTCTCCGAGGCCTACGGCGAGCTGATCGCCAGGGAGATCATCACCCCGCGCAACGTCATCGAGGAGGTGATGCGCGGACCGCTGTCGGACAAGGTTCTGGCGCTGGTGACGCGCAAGGTCGACGAGGAGCTCAGCAGGCGCACCAGCATCGCCAAACCGCTGGTGGTCTTCGCCGTCGGCGGGCGCCGCTACCAGGATCTCAAGGGCCGCATCGCCGAGATGGTGATGAGCAGGCTGCCGGAGACCATGAGCTACGTCGAGGACTACGCCGCCGACGCCATGGACATCCGCAACACCCTGGTGGGCAAGATGCAGGAGCTCGAGGCCGACGAGTTCGAGGAGCTGCTGCGCCCGGCCTTCCGCGAG
Organism: Saccharopolyspora karakumensis; assembly: GCF_004349225.1. Classification (NCBI taxonomy): domain Bacteria; kingdom Bacillati; phylum Actinomycetota; class Actinomycetes; order Pseudonocardiales; family Pseudonocardiaceae; genus Saccharopolyspora; species Saccharopolyspora karakumensis. The sequence goes on along the minus strand of NZ_SMLA01000022.1, from coordinate 52,822 downwards.
GAGGAGTGGATGCTCATCGCCACCGGTGCCCTGCTGGGCTTCGCCATCGGTGAGGTCCAGGTCCTGGCCCTGGAATTCCTCACCGGCTAGACGGCGTCGGCCTCGACGGCGGTGTGGGTGCGGATGACGCGCGCCGGAACCCCGGCCAGGACGCTGTTGGGCGGGTAGGTCCCGGCCGTGACCTGGGCTCCGGAAGCGACGATGGAGTTCTCGCCGATCTGCGCGCCGGCGAGGATGACCGATCCGGTGCTGATCACGGTCCCGGACCCGATGGTCACCGGGCGCACCGGCAGCGGCCACTGCGCGGCGACGGGAACGTCGGTGAGGTCGTGGCGGTGGTGGTGGTCGACGATCGTCACGCGGCTGGAGGTCCACACGTCGTCACCGAGCACCACCGACGACATCGCCAGGATCTCGGAGTTGCGCCCGAGCACGCAGCGATCACCCAGCACGATCATCGGATCGCCGTCGCCCAGATCGGCTCCGGGCAGGCCCGCGGAGAGCACCGAGTGCTCGTTGATGGTGCAGTCCGCGCCGATGTGGATGCGTTCGGATCCGGTGAGCGCCCCTTGCGGGAACGCCAGGTGGCTGCGGGCTCCCATCGACCCGAACCGGCGGCCTTCCCGGGTCCGAGCGGTAATGGCGGCGCCGTTGCGCGCCCACTGCCACCAAGCCCGCGTCAGCCGGCCCATCCAACGGTTCATCTGTCGACCTCGAACAACGACGCAACTCTGCGTTCCAACAACGAGCAAGCCCTACCCAGCGGTAGGGAAGCTACCGTAACGGGCCCGGCCCCGGCCCTCGAACCCTGTCGCGGTGCTCGAACGCTCCCGGTGCCCGTTGCTCGTGCGCCTGCCGGCTCGTCGCCGAAGATCGACATTGTGGCTGGCGGTGTCCGATGTGTGATTTGCTGGGGTTTGTGCCCGGCTCGCCGCGGGTTCGGCTCGCGAGCGGTGAAGCGAACGTACTGCGGAGGTGCGAGAAATGGGATTTCACCTGCACAGGAGGGTGAGACTGGGGCCGATCTACCTCAACGTCCACAACGCGCGGATCACGTCGTGGGGGTTCAAGCTCGGCCGGTTCAGCCGGAACATGACGCACGGCAAGACGACCATCGACACCCCGGGCCCGGGGCGCTACACGTTCGACGGCAAGCGGCGGCGTCGGTGAGCTGAGTTGGGAAGAGGTGGACCGGAAGTGGGGTGGCATTCCGGTCCACCTCGGATCGTGGGGTTTTCTACGGGGAGGTCTGCGACGCCGCCGCGGGGGCGACGGCGGGCGCAGGTTCGGGGGCTGGTGCTGCGAGCGCCTGAGTGGTCGGGGCGATGGTGGCCATGGCCAGGACCGCGGCAGCGGCCAGACCATGCGTCAGGCGGGTGGGGTCCTCGCGAACGGACTCCGGGAGCACGTGGAGAAGACGCTGGCGGAACACGACCTTCCTTTCGGGAGCGCAGGGCTAGTCCGGGGGTGCGAGTGGGAAGCGGTTCCAACCGTTCGGGGGCTCCGGCTGTCGTCGGGGACGGCTGCCGCCGTGACCGTTCCGTAACTCGCCTCACCGACGGTAACCATGGGTAGTCGTAGCTTCAAGATGCCTTCACGCGAACAGGGGATGCGCAGGCCTAGTTCCCCTGATCGATTGCGGAGGGTAACTGAAGGTGTTCATGTACGACCAGCGAAAACGCCTGCGCGCACGAGCGCGCGTGACGTCAGCCACAAGAGCAAGAAGTCCCTGGTCAGAGCGCCGTTTCGGTCGCGCCGGTGTTCGATTGCACGCGTTCTCGCGTGAGCGGGGTCACCGCGAGTCCCGGGTCAGGGGCTGGGGTGGAGGTCCTGGGTGCCGATGACGCGGAGGAGGTCGAGCTTCTCCCTGGCGTCGGTTCCCTCCGCGGGGAAGTAGGCGAGCAGCTTGAGGTCCGCGTCCGGTGTGAGCAGCGTTTCGCAGTTGATCTCGACCACGCCGACCTCCGGGTGGATGAAGCGCTTCCGATCCAGGTGGCGGACTCCGACCTCGTGCCGGTCCCAGAGCTCGCGGAACTCCTCGCTGCACTCCAGCAGGTCCTCGACCAGGCTGGTGATGTCCTGCTCGCCCGAGCGTCGGGAGTAGGTCGCGCGGAGATCGCTGACCTGGGCCGCCGAGTTGTGCGCCCAGTCCGCGTCCGGCATCCCGGCCCGCACCTCGGGCTCGGTGAACCAGCGCCACACGATGCTGCGATGCCGTCCCCGGTAGGACCGGTGGTCGCCCATGAGGGCGATGGCCAGCGGGTTCTGCCACTGGACCTCGTTGAGATCGGTGCAGATGACGACCGGGACGTCGGTGAGCCGGTCGGCCAGGCTGATCAGGCCCGGACGGACGTGCCCGCCCGCGCGGCGCGGCGGCGGGGTGAGGCCGGCCAGGTGGAACAGGTGGTCGCGCTCGTCCAGGTCGTACCGCAAGGCGCGCGCCAGAGCAGCCACGACGGGCTCGGACGGGTGCGAACCGCGCCGCTGCTCCAGACGCGTGTAGTAGTCGGTGGAGATCCCGGCGAGTTGGGCGACCTCGTCCCGTCGCAGTCCCGGAGTGCGCCGGCGGAGCCCTTCGGGCAAGCCGACGTCGGACGGACGCAGCAGCGCACGACGGCGGCGCAGGAAGTCGGCGAGTCCCGGTCGGTCGATCACGCCACCCATTCTCGACCTGACCGCGCCCGGCAACCAGGGAGCGCGCGTCCCTGGATGAACCGGGCCTGGGCGGGGTCGGCGGGCGTGGCCACAGTGGTGGCATGACAGCTCAGCTCAACACCCGCCGCCTCGGCACCACCGGTCCCACCGCCACCTCGCCCGGACTCGGCTGCATGGGCCTGTCCGGCGCCTACGGCCGCACCGATGACGACGAGAGCATCAGGGTCATCCACGCCTACCTCGACGCAGGGGGCGACGTCCTCGACACCGGCGACTTCTACGGTCACGGGCACAACGAGATGCTCATCGGTCGTGCGCTCAACGATCGCGACCGCGCCCAGGTCGTGCTGTCGGTGAAGTTCGGCGCCATGCGCGGCCCGGGCGGCGCCTCGCTCGGCATCGACGCGCGTCCCGAAGCGGTGCAGAACTTCCTGCACTTCTCCCTGCAGCGCCTCGGCGTCGACCACGTCGACGTCTACCGGCCCGCCAGGCTCGACCCCGACGTCCCCATCGAGGAGACCATCGGGGCCGTGGCCGAGCTGGTCGACAAGGGCTACGTCCGCCACATCGGCCTCAGCGAGGTCGGCGCGGACACCCTCCGCCGCGCCGCGTCCGTGGCGTCGATCAGCGACCTGCAGATCGAGTACTCGATGCTCACCCGCACGATCGAGGACGAGATCCTGCCGACCTGCCGCGAACTCGGCATCGGCATCACCGCCTACGGCGTGCTCTCCCGGGGGCTCATCGGTGGCAGCGGCGCCATCGGCGGCGGCCTGTCGTTCATGCCCCGCTTCCAGGAGGGCAACCGCGAGCACAACGAAGCGCTGGTGGACCGGGTGCGCGAGATCGCGGCCGAGAAGGACGCGACCGTCGCGCAACTGGCCATCGCCTGGGTCGCCGCCCAGGGCGAGGACGTCCTGCCGGTGGTCGGCGCGCGGCGCCCGGAGCAGGTCGACTCGATGATCGGTGCCAACGCCGTCGAGCTCGACGCGGGAGACCTCGCGAGGATCGACGAGCTCATCCCGCGCGACGCGGTCCGCGGCGAGCGCTACCCGACCGCGTTCATGGCCCAGCTCGACAGCGAGAGGTGACCCGTCGTCAGGGTTTGCGGGCGATGAGGCCGTACTGGGGCACGCTCGGCTCGGACTCGTCCGGGTTGCGCCAGCGGGCGCAGGAGACGATCCCGGGTTCGATGACCTCCAGCCCATCGACGAACGCCGCGATCTCGTCCCCGCCCCTGGCGGTGATCGGGGGAGTGGCGTTGTCGTTCCAGAACGCCATCGCCTCGCGGTTGGCCTCGCCGTCGAGCTCGGTCGTCGGGTGGCTGACCACCACGTAGCTGCCGGACGGGATCGCCTCCACCAGCTGCCTGACGATGGCGGTGGCCTGGGCGGTGTCGGGGATGAAGTTGAGGATCCCCAGCAGCATCACCGCCACCGGGCTCTGGAGGTTCAGCGTCCGCGAGGCCGCCCGCAGGATCTCGCCCGGGTGCCGGGCGTCGGCCTCGATGTAGTCGGTGCGGCCCAGCGTCGAGCTGGTCAGCAGCGCGCGGGCGTGCGTGAGCACCAGCGGATCGTTGTCGACGTAGACGACGTGCGATTCCGGGGCGATCCGCTGCGCCACCTGGTGGGTGTTGTCGGCCGACGGCAGCCCGGTCCCGATGTCGAGGTACTGGCGGATGCCGGCCTCACCGGCCAGGTGCGCGACCGCGCGCTTGAGGAAGCCGCGGTCGGCGCGGGCCACGTCGGCGATCAGCGGGAACATGCCCTGGATCTGGTCGCCGACGGTGCGGTCGACCTCGTAGTTGTCCTTGCCGCCCAGCCAGTGGTTCCACACCCGCGCGTTGTGCGCGACCGTGGTGTTCACACCCCGCAGTGGAGTTCCGGCCGTCCAGTCGCTCATCTTCTCCGCTTCCTTCGAAAACCCGCTCTCCCGCGCGAAGTCTAAACGCCCGGTCACTCCTCCGGGGCGGCCAAGGCGTCGAGCACGCCTTGGCCGTAGCGGTTGAGCTTGCCCTCGCCGACGCCGCTGATCGTCGCCAGTTCGTCCAACGTCGACGGTGCGACGGCGGCGATCTGCCGCAGGGTCGAGTCGTGGAAGATGATGAACGGAGCCTTGCCCTCCTCGCGGGCCACCTCCATCCGCCACGCGCGCAGCTTCTGGAAGACCGGCTCGACCTCGGGTGGCATGTCCTGCGGAACCCGCTTGGAATCCCTGGCCTTCGCCTTGGCCGCGGGCTTCTTCGCGGGCTCGGTGCGCAGCCACACCTGGCGCGGGTCCTCGCGGCGCAGCACCTCGGAGCTGCTGTCGGTGAGCACCAGCGTGCCGTAGTCGCCTTCGACGGCGAGCAGGCCCTGGGCCAGCAGCTGGCGGATCACACCGCGCCACTCGTTGTCGCTGATGTCGGCGCCCACGCCGAAGACGCTGAGCTCCTCGTGGCGGAACTGCTCGACCTTCGAGGTCTTCTTGCCGCGCAGGATGTCGATGATCTGCCCGGCCCCGAACTTCTGGTTGCGCTCGCGCTGCAACCGCACGACGGTCGACAGCAGCTTCTGCGCGGCGACCGTGCCGTCCCAGGACTCCGGCGGGTCCAGGCACGTGTCGCAGTTGCCGCACGGGCTCGAATCGGGCTGGCCGAAGTAGTCGAGGAGCTGCGAACGGCGGCACTTCACCGTCTCGCACAGCGCCAGCATCGAGTCCAGGTGCCTGCTCTGGGTGCGGCGGTGCGCCTCGTCGCCCTCGGAGTTGTCGATGAGCTTGCGCTGCTGCACCACGTCCTGCAGGCCGTAGGCCATCCACGCGGTCGAGGGCAGTCCGTCGCGGCCCGCGCGACCGGTCTCCTGGTAGTAGCCCTCGATCGACTTGGGCAGGTCCAGGTGCGCCACGAACCGCACGTCGGGCTTGTCGATGCCCATGCCGAAGGCGATCGTGGCGACCATGACCAGCCCGTCCTCGCGCAGGAACCGGGACTGGTGCTTCGCGCGCACCGCCTTGTCCAGGCCCGCGTGGTAGGGCAGCGCGGTGACGCCGTTGGCGGTCAGGAACTCGGCGGTGCGCTCCACCTCGGCGCGGGAGAGCCGGTAGACGATGCCGGACTCGCCCAGGTGCTCGGTCTGCAGCAGCTGCAGCAGCTGCCTGCGGGCGTCGCTCTTGGGTGCGATCCGGTACTGGATGTTGGGCCGGTCGAAGTCGGAGACGAAGTGCCGCGCCTCGGTCAGCTGCAGGCGGGTGGCGATCTCCTGCCGGGTGGCGGGCGTGGCGGTGGCGGTCAGCGCGATGCGCGGCACGTCGGGCCAGCGCTCGTGCAGGACGGACAGCGCCAGGTAGTCGGGCCGGAAGTCGTGGCCCCACTGCGCCACGCAGTGCGCCTCGTCGATGGCGAACACCGCGACCTCGCCGCGCGCGAGCAGCTCCAGCGTCGAGTCGAGCCGGAGGCGTTCGGGCGCGAGGTAGAGCAGGTCCAGCTCGCCGTTGAGGTAAGCGTCCTCGGTGTCGCGGCGCTGCTGGTAGCTCTGCGTGGAGTTGAGGAATCCCGCGCGCACGCCCAGCGCGCCGAGCGCGTCGACCTGGTCCTGCATCAGGGCGATCAGCGGTGAGACGACGACGCCGACTCCGGGGCGCACCAGCGCCGGGACCTGGTAGCACAGCGACTTGCCGCCACCGGTGGGCATGAGCACGAGGGCGTCGCCACCTGCGACCACGTGGTCGATGATCTCCTGCTGGGTGCCCCGGAAGGAGTCGTAGCCGAAGACTCGTCGCAGGACCTGCAGGGGTTCGGTGGTCTGGTCGGTCGCGGTTTCCGGAGACGCCACGGCGGGCATCTTACGCAGCGGGCCGGACGTCTCCGGGTCCCCACGCGCCAGCGGTGAGTCGGTCCCGGAACGCGCTCGGATGTGACCTGCGTCGCCTTGGAGGAGTGCGGTGGTTCCGGTGGAATACTTCGTAGGGAAGACTCGTTCTCGGAAGTAGTTGAAGCTCGTACAAAAAGAGCGGGCTCGGGTTCAGCAGGGAGTTCACAATGCAGTTCGGGATCTTCTCGGTCAGTGACGTGACGACTGACCCGACCACCGGCCGGACCCCGACCGAGGCCGAGCGGATTCAGGCGATGGTGCGGATCGCGCTCAAGGCCGAAGAGGTCGGACTCGACGTCTTCGCCACCGGCGAGCACCACAACCCGCCGTTCGTGGCCTCCTCGCCGACGACGATGCTCGGCTACATCGCGGCCCGGACCAAGGACCTCGTCCTGTCCACCTCCACCACGCTGATCACCACGAACGACCCGGTGAAGATCGCCGAGGACTTCGCGATGCTGCAGCACCTGGCGGGCGGCCGGGTGGACGTGATGATGGGCCGCGGCAACACCGGGCCCGTCTACCCGTGGTTCGGCCAGGACATCCGGCAGGGCATCCCGCTGGCCATCGAGAACTACGCGCTGCTGCGCCGGTTGTGGCGCGAGGACGTCGTGGACTGGGAGGGCAAGTTCCGCACCCCGCTCCAGTCGTTCACCGCGACCCCGCGTCCGCTCGACGGCGTGGCGCCGTTCGTGTGGCACGGCTCGATCCGCTCGCCCGAGATCGCCGAGCAGGCCGCCTACTACGGCGACGGGTTCTTCCACAACAACATCTTCTGGCCGGCCGAGCACACCAAGCGCATGGTGCGGCTCTACCGGCAGCGCTACGAGCACTACGGGCACGGCAAGGCCGACCAGGCCATCGTCGGACTCGGCGGCCAGGTGTTCATGCGCAAGAACTCCCAGGACGCCGTCCGCGAGTTCCGGCCCTACTTCGACAACGCCCCGGTCTACGGCGGTGGACCCTCGCTGGAGGACTTCAGCCAGGCCACCCCGCTCACCGTCGGCAGCCCGCAGCAGGTCATCGACCGCACGCTGAGCTTCCGCGAGAACGTCGGCGACTACCAGCGCCAGCTGTTCCTGATGGACCACGCCGGTCTGCCGCTCAAGACGGTGCTGGAGCAGCTCGACATCCTCGGCGAGGAGGTCGTGCCGGTGCTGCGCGAGGAGTTCGCCAAGCTCAAGCCCGCCCACGTGCCGGACGCCCCGACCCACCAGTCCCTGCTCGCGGCGAAGCAGCAGGACGAGCCGAAGCAGGAGGTCGCGAAATGAGCGAGCGCGACATCGTCGTGATCTCGGCCGGGCTCAGCACCCCGTCCTCGACGCGGATGCTGGCCGACCGGCTGGCCGCGGCCACCGCGCGCAACACCCCGGTCAACGTCCGGGTCGTGGAGCTGCGGGACCACGCCACGGCCATCGCCCACAACTTCGTCACCGGATTCGCCGGCCCGGAGCTGGAGGAGGTGCTCGAAGCGGTCCGCGAGGCCGACGGGCTGATCGCGATCACCCCGATCTTCCAGGCGTCCTACAGCGGGCTGTTCAAGTCCTTCTTCGACGTGATCGACAAGGACGCCCTGGCGGGCACACCAGTGGTCATCGGAGCGACCGGTGGTTCGCCCCGGCACTCGCTGGCGCTGGAGCACGCCATGCGGCCGATGTTCGCCTACCTGCACGCCGTGGTCGCGCCGACCTCGGTGTACGCGGCCTCGGAGGACTGGGCCACCGGTGGTGAGAGCACGCTGGCCGACCGCGTCGAGCGCGCGGCCGGTGAGCTGGCCGCGCTCATCGAGCAGCGACCGGCGCTCCAGGCCGCCGACCCGTTCGACGAGCCGGTCCCGTTCGAACAGCTCCTGGCGCAACAGCAGAACTAGGAGCACCGCGCACGCCCGCTCCCACCGCCGATCGCGGGGGAGCGGGCGTGCGCGCGCCGAATTCCGCTGCGACCGGTGCGCTGCGGCGACTACCGTGGGTGCATGAGCGGTGATCGGATCCCGGCAGCGGAGCCGGCCGAGCTGGTGCCCGCCTCGGCGCGGCTGCGGGCCGAGGGCGTGGAGCTGGTGGAACTGTCCTTCGTGGACAACGCGGGCATCGTGCGGGTCAAGACCGCACCGCTGGACCGGTTGCCCGAGCTCGCCCGCTACGGGCTCGGCGCCTCGCCGTGCTTCGAGACCTTCACCTTCGACGACGTGATGCTGCGCGGAACCCACCTCGGCGGTCCCGACGGCGACCTGCGCCTGATCCCCGACACCGCCCGGCTCACCAGGCTGGCGGCCATGCCGGGGTGGGCGTGGGCGCCCGCGGACAAGTACACCCAGGACGGGCCGCGGTTCGTGGCCTGCCAGCGGGCCTTCGCCGCCCGGCAGGTCGCCGCGGCCGCCGCGATCGGTCTGACGGTCTCGGCCGCCTTCGAGCACGAGTGGGCCCTGGCCGAGCCCGGCACCGACGACTTCGTGCCCGCCGTCACCGGGTCCGGGTACGGGCAGGTGCGGTTGGAAGCGCTCGCCGACTACGGGCTGGCGCTGGTGCGAACCCTGCGCGAGCAGGGGCTGGAGGTGCTCCAGTTCCACCCCGAGTACGCGCTCGGGCAGGCCGAGCTGTCGGTGGCGGCGAAGGACCCGGTGGGCGCGGCCGACGACGCGGTGCTCACCCGGCACACCATCCGCGCGGTCTCCCTCCGCCACGGCTGGCGCGCGAGCTTCGCCCCCTGCCTCGTCCCGGAGGGCGCGGGTGCCGGCGCGCACCTGCACCTGTCGGTGCACGACTCGCGCGGGAACCTGTTCGCCGGTGGTCGCGGCCGCTACGGCCTGCAGCCGGACGGCGAGGCGTTCCTGGCCGGTGTGCTGCGCGAACTGCCCGCGCTCGTGGCCATCGGGGCCGGTAACCCGGCGAGCTTCCTGCGACTCGGCCCGTCCCGCTGGGCCGGCATCTGGCAGGTCTGGGGGCGCGAGACCCGGGAGGCCGCGCTGCGCCTGATCACCGGCACCGAAGGGACCCAGTCCTGGGCCGCCAACGCCGAGATCAAGTGCTTCGACGCCACCGCCAACCCCTACCTGGCCGCCGGAGCGGTGGTCGCCGCCGGGCTCGCCGGTGTGCGCGAGGAACTCACCCTGCCCGACGAGATCACCGGCGATCCGGCGCTGCTGACCGAGTCCGACCGCGCCGCGGCCGGGATCGAACGCCTCCCGGCCGGGCCGGAGGAGGCCGCCGACGCCCTCGCCGGCTCGGAGGTGCTCGCCGAGGCGCTGGAACCGGAACTGCACGACGCGATCCTCACCGTCCGCAGGGGCGAAGCGGCCCGCTTCGGCGAGGCCACCCCCGACGAGGTGGCCGCCGCCACCCGCTGGACCTGGTGAGGAACAACGTCGTCGCGCGGACGGTTGTCGCTGAGGACGACCGAACACGGGGGACTGCTGTGCCCAACGGCCTGGAACGACTGGACAACCCGGTGTGGCACGCGCTCAACGGCGTGCAAGCGGACTTCGCCGAGCGATCCGGCGAGGTCGCGCGCTACGCGCCGGACGTCTCGCCCTTCGCGGCGCTGCCGACCGAACCCGACGCCGGGGCCTGGGCCGATGCCGCGAAGCTCGTCGGGCCGGGCGGCTTCATGGTCATCACCGGGGAGCCGCGCACGCCACCGCCGGGTTGGGAGACCTTCGAAGACCTCTCGGGCGTCCAGATGATCGACGCCGGCGTGACCGGAGCCGCCGATCCCGAGGCGGACCGGCTCACCGCCGCCGACGTGCCCGAGATGCTCGACCTGGTCAGGCGCACCAAGCCCGGCCCCTTCGGGGACCGCACCATCGAGCTGGGCACCTACCTGGGCATCCGCCGCGACGGCGCGTTGATCGCGATGGCGGGCGAGCGGATGCGCCTGGACGGGTGGACCGAGATCAGCGCCGTGTGCACCGATCCGGCCCACCGCGGCCAGGGGCTGGCGGACCGCCTGGTCCGGGCGCTGGTCGCCGGCATCCGGTCGCGCGACGAGCAGCCGTTCCTGCACGCCGTCACCGCCAACGCCGGCGCCATCGCCCTCTACGAGCGGATGGGGTTCCGGATCCACCGCCGCCCGGTGTTCCAGGCCCTGCGGGCCGCCAGGTGAGGGTCAGCCCGCGGTGGCGGTGACCCGGCCGATCTCGCCGTTGCGGAAGGCGTCGACGAACAGGCGGTAGTCGTCGCGAACGACGTCGGCGTAGTGCAGCGCGAACTCCACGAGCCAGTCGACGAAGTCCTGCTCGCGGTCGCCGACGGCGTGCAGGATCGCCTCCTCGACCTGGAAGTCGACGAGCTGGGTGTCCGACTGCGCGTCCGACACGCAGTGGATCTTCGCGATCGCGCGGCCCAGGTAGTCCAGCACCGGCACGATGTCGCTCGGCTCGGTCAGGTCGTTCCACTCCAGGTCCGACTCGTACGGCGAGAGCTCGTCGACCAGGTAGCCGACCCCGCCGATCTCGGTGTGGCCGAGCATCGGGTCGGCGTGGGCCTGCAGCGCGCGCTGCGACAGGGCCGTGCGGTGCCCGTGGTGCTCGAAGTGGTCGCGGATGCGCTGGTCGGTGACCACCCGCGACGGCGCGGCCACGTTGCCCTGCTTCATCGACAGCACGATGTCGTTCTCCAGGGCTTCGGTCGGCCCCTCGATGAGCACGTTGTACGCGGGAAGCCCCGCGCTGCCGATGCCGAAGCCGCTGGAACCGACGATGTCCTTGACCGTGTAGGCGACCTCCGGCATCCGGTTCTCCTGCGGGATGGTCTCCAGGTAGCGCGCGAACGCCTCCTCGACCCTGCCGCGCTCGGCGTCGTCGAGCTGGCGGATGTTCGGGCCTCGCCGCATCCGCCGGTCGTAGCCCTCGGCCTCGGTGAGCCGGTCGAGCAGCGCGGTGCGGCTGCGCAGCCGGGTCTGCTGCAGCAGGTCGTGGATCGTGCCGTCGGTGGTCGACAGCCGCAGCGAGTAGTCCGAATCGCCGCTCTGGGTCGCGAAGGACCGGACCTGGTCGAGGTAGGAGGTCGCCGCGCGCCGCACGAACGCCACGATGTCGGCGTCGGGCAGCGCCTTGCTCCAGGCCAGCAGCGCCAGGCTCGCGGCGAAGCGCTGCAGGTCCCAGGTGAAGTGCCCGAGGTAGGCCTCGTCGAAGTCGTTGACGTCGAAGACCAGCACGCCGGAGGCGTTCATGTAGGTGCCGAAGTTCTGCGCGTGCAGGTCGCCCTGGATCCACACCCTGCTGGTGCGCTCGTCGGCCCACGGGTCGGGAAGCCGGTTGACGTCGGCGTAGAACAGGCACGCGGTGCCCCGGTAGAAGGCGAACGGGTCGGCCGCCATCTTGCGGAACTTGGTGCGGAACGCCGCCGGGTCGCGTTCCATGAGTTCGGAGAAGGAGTCGACGAGGATGTCGGCGATCCATCGGCGGCGGGCGTCGGTGTCGGTGACGCCGAGGCTTCGAGCGAGCTCGGACATGTGGTTCCGTCCACTGTGAGCAGTAGTGACAAAGAGGCGTTCGCAGATTATCCGAAGGTTCTGCGGTTTTCGACGACGACAAGCCATCCACGTAGGACAAAACGGACCACCGGGCCGATGCCGATCGTCCGCATCGGCACGGCGAGTATCAGCCCGCCACCACCACGTCGCAACGAGAGCGGGAACAGCGGGGATCCTGCGGGCGAAACCGCGGTGCTCCTCGTGGAGATGAGCCGAGGTTGTTCCGGTTCGCGGGGCGAAATAGCCTCAGCCGGACACGGCACCCGGAGCGAACGGAGGTGGTGATGGCCGAGGTGGGGAGTCCGCCCGCGCGCAACACGCGGCCCCGGAACCGGCGAGCGCTGATCACCGCTGCCGCGGCGGAGCTGTTCCACCGGGACGGCTTCGACCAGGTCGGCATGAGCGACATCGCCGAGGCCGTCGGCGTCGGGTCCTCCGCGCTCTACCGGCACTTCGCGGGCAAGCAGCAGCTGCTGACCCACGTCGTGCTCGACGAGCTGCACCCGTTCGTCGAGATCACCGCCGAGCCCGGCGACGTGCAGGACGTGGTGGCCCGGCTGGCCGCGACCGCGCTCGACCACCGGCAGCTCGGGGTGCTCTGGCAGCGCGAGTCCCGGCGGCTGCCCGAGGAGCGTCGCGACGTGCTGCGCGGTGAGCTGCGCGAGGTCGCGCGCGGGCTCACCGGACTGGCCCGGGCCTTCCAGCGCGAACTCGGCGACGCCGACGCGCGGTTCCGCGCCTGGTGCATGTTCAGCGTCCTGACCAGCCCCTCCTACCACCAGGTGCAGCTGGGGCGGCGCGAGTTCGAACGGCTGCTCGGCGAGATGGTGATGATCATCGGCACCCGCCCGCCGCAGGAGCTCGCGCCCCGCCCGGAAGCACGCCCCGACCAGCTGGAACGCTTCTCCGGCCGAGCCTCGAGGCGGCGGTTGCTGCTGGCCGCGGCCACCCGGCTGTTCGCCGACGCCGGCTACACCAAGGTCACCACCGAGGACGTCGGCGCGGCGGCCGGGATCGCCGGGCCCAGCCTGTACAACTACTTCGCCAGCAAGCAGGAGCTGCTCAGCGCGGTGATCACCCGGGGCAACGCGTGGCTGGAGGTGGAGCTGGAACGCACCCTGGCCACCAAGGCCGACCCCGCCGAGGCGCTGCGGGCCCTGCTGCGCTCCTACATCCGCTTCGCCTTCGACCACGGCGGGTTCATCGACATCCTGGTCAGCGAGGTCGGCCACCTGCCCGCCGACGAACGCCACCGCGCGCGCCAGACCCAGCACTCCTACGTCGCCGAGTGGGTAGGACTGCTGTGCGAGGCGCGTCCGGAGCTGGACCCGGTGCGCTCCCGGATCCTGGTGCAGGCCGCGCTGACCGCCGCCAACGACATGGCCCGCACCGGCCCGATCCGCGACGCCGTCGCCGTGCTGCGCCTGGGCTCGGCGCTGATGCTGGAAACGCCCGTCGAAGGCTGAACCGGCGCGCTACCGGCCGTTCACTTAGAGGGAGAAAAGCCAGGAGAGCCCGGCTGCGACGACTCAGCTCGGCTAATGCTCGGTCACTTGTGCGTTTGACTCGATCAACCCCGGACAATTAATCTCCGGCGAGACAGATCCGCCCGCCGAACCGACGGCGACAGGCTGCGCGCAGACCTGCGGATACTGGAACCGAGCAGGTAACGAGGACAGGTTGGTTGCATGAGCAGCGCGACGGAGCCGGTCGGTCAGCCGCCGGTTGATGTGCCCGACATCCACACGACCGCGGGCAAGCTGGCGGATCTGTACCGGCGGAACGACGAGGCGGTGCACGCCGGCTCGGCTCGCGCGGTGGCCAAGCAGCACGAGAAGGGCAAGAAGACCGCCCGCGAGCGCATCGACATGCTGCTGGACGAGGGCTCGTTCGTCGAGCTCGACGAGCACGCGCGGCACCGCTCCACCAACTTCGGGATGGAGGAGAACCGCCCCTACGGCGACGGCGTGGTGACCGGCTACGGCACCGTCGACGGCCGCAAGGTGTGCGTGTTCTCCCAGGACTTCACCGTCTTCGGCGGCTCGCTCGGCGAGGTCTTCGGCGAGAAGATCGTCAAGGTCATGGACCTGGCGCTCAAGACCGGCTGCCCGCTGATCGGCATCAACGACTCCGGCGGCGCCCGCATCCAGGAGGGCGTGGCGGCGCTGGGCCTCTACGCCGAGATCTTCAAGCGCAACACCCACGCCTCGGGCGTCATCCCGCAGATCTCGCTGATCATGGGGCCGTGCGCGGGCGGTGCGGTGTACTCGCCGGCGATCACCGACTTCACCGTGATGGTCGACAAGACCTCGCACATGTTCATCACCGGCCCGGACGTCATCAAGACCGTCACCGGTGAGGACGTCACCTTCGAGGAGCTCGGCGGCGCGCACACCCACAACTCGCGCTCGGGCAACGCGCACTACCTCGCCTCCGACGAGGACGACGCCATCGGCTACGTCAAGGAACTGCTGTCGTTCCTGCCGAGCAACAACCTCTCCGAGGCCCCGGTCTTCGAGGGCGCCGACACGGGCGCCGGGGCTATCGCGGACGCGATCACCGACGCCGACCGCGAGCTGGACGCGCTGGTCCCGGACTCGCCGAACCAGCCCTACGACATGCACAAGGTCATCCAGACCGTGGTCGACGACGAGGAGTTCCTGGAGGTCTCCTCGCTGTTCGCGCCGAACATCATCACCGGCTACGGCCGCGTCGAGGGCCAGCCGGTGGGCATCGTGGCCAACCAGCCCACCCAGTTCGCCGGAACCCTCGACATCGGCGCCAGCGAGAAGGCCGCCCGCTTCGTGCGGACCTGCGACGCCTTCAACATCCCGGTGCTGACCTTCGTCGACGTGCCGGGGTTCCTGCCCGGCACGGACCAGGAGTGGAACGGCATCATCCGGCGCGGTGCCAAGCTGCTCTACGCCTATGCCGAGGCCACCGTCCCGCTGGTCACCGTGATCACCCGCAAGGCCTACGGCGGCGCCTACGACGTGATGGGCTCCAAGCACCTCGGCGCCGACATCAACCTGGCGTGGCCGACCGCGCAGATCGCGGTCATGGGCGCGCAGGGCGCGGCCAACATCCTCTACCGGCGCCAGCTCGCCGACGCCGCTGCCGCCGGCGAGGACGTCGAGGCGCTGCGCGCCCGGTTGCAGCAGGAGTACGAGGACACCTTGTGCAACCCCTACACCGCCGCCGAACGCGGTTACGTGGACTCGGTCATCCCGCCGTCGTTCACCCGCGGCTACGTGGCCCGGTCGCTGCGCATGCTCCGCGACAAGCGCGCGAGCCTGCCGGCCAAGAAGCACGGCAACATCCCGCTGTAATCGGCGAAGCAAGGAGCCATCCGATGAGCGAGCAAACCCCGCAGCGGCCGGTGCTGCGCATCGTGCGCGGCGATCCCGACGACGTCGAGATCGCCGCCGTGGCCGCCGCGCTGGCCGGTGCTGCCGCCGCCCGGACTCCCGAGGACGAGCCCGAGCCCATGTCGTTCTGGGGCGACCCCGTCGCGGCGGTGCGCCACCCGGCGGGCCGCCGCCCGCTCCGGCCGGGGCCGCACGGGTGGCGTGCCTCGGCCCTGCCGGGCTGAACCCCGTTTCCCAGACTTGACGTTTTCCGCCTGCTCCGGCGTCGCGCCGGGTACATGAGGAGTTGACCACTGTGGACGTGACGCCGATCAGCAAGGTCCTGATCGCCAACCGCGGTGAGATCGCGGTGCGGGTCATCCGCGCCTGCCAGGACGAGGCCATCGCCTCCGTCGCGGTCTACGCCGAGCCGGACGCCGACGCGCAGCACGTGCGGCTGGCCGACGAGGCCTTCGCGCTGGGCGGTTCCACGCCCGGCGAGTCCTACCTGAACATCGACAAGATCATCGACGTCGCCAAGCGCTCCGGCGCCGACGCCGTGCACCCCGGCTACGGTTTCCTGTCGGAGAACGCCGACTTCGCCCAGGCCGTGCTCGACGCCGGCCTGATCTGGATCGGCCCGCCCCCGCAGGCCATCCGCGACCTCGGCGACAAGGTCACCGCCCGGCACATCGCCACCCGCGCCGGGGCGCCGCTGGTGCCCGGCACGAAGGACCCGGTTCCGGGCGCCGACGACGTCGTGGCCTTCGCCCAGGAGCACGGGCTGCCGGTGGCCATCAAGGCCGCCTTCGGCGGTGGCGGTCGCGGTCTGAAGGTCGCGCGCACCATCGAGGAGATCCCGGAGCTGTTCGCCTCCGCGGTCCGCGAGGCCGAGAGCGCCTTCGGGCGCGGTGAGTGCTTCGTCGAGCGCTACCTGGACCGCCCGCGCCACGTCGAGGCGCAGGTGATCGCCGACCAGCACGGCAACGTCGTCGTCGTGGGAACCCGCGACTGCTCGCTGCAGCGCCGCCACCAGAAGCTCGTCGAGGAGGCCCCGGCGCCGTTCCTGACCGACGACCAGCACAGCCGGATCCACGAGGCCGCGCGAGCGATCTGCTCCGAGGCCGGCTACTACGGCGCGGGCACCGTGGAGTTCCTCGTCGGCCAGGACGGCACGATCTCGTTCCTGGAGGTCAACACCCGGCTGCAGGTCGAGCACCCGGTCTCCGAGGAGACCACCGGCATCGACCTGGTCCGCGAGCAGTTCCGCATCGCCTCCGGTGCGAAGCTGCACCTCGGCGCCGACCCGGAACCGCGCGGCCACTCCATCGAGTTCCGCATCAACGGCGAGGACGCGGGCCGCAACTTCCTGCCCGCCCCGGGCACCGTGACCAAGTTCGTCGCCCCGCAGGGCCCGGGCGTCCGCGTGGACGCGGGCGTGGAGACCGGCAGCGTCATCGGTGGGCAGTTCGACTCGCTGCTGGCCAAGGTCATCGTCACCGGCGCCGACCGGCAGCAGGCGCTGCAGCGCGCCCGCCGCGTCCTCGACGAGATGCAGGTGGAGGGCATGGCCACGGTCCTGCCGTTCCACCGCGCGATCGTGCGCGACCCGGCGTTCGTCGGCATCGACGGCTTCACCGTGCACACCCGGTGGATCGAGACCGAGTTCGACAACACCATCGAGCCCTACGCGGGTGCCGTCGAAGCCGGCGAGGAGTCCGAGGAGCGGCAGACGATCCTCGTCGAGGTCGGCGGCCGCCGCCTGGAGGTCTCGCTGCCCGCCGCGTTCGCGGCGACCTCGGCTGCTCCGGCGGCGAAGGCCAAGCCGCGCAAGCGCTCCGCGGGCAAGGCCGGTGGCGCGGCGTCCGGCGACGCGGTCGCCGCACCGATGCAGGGCACCATCGTGAAGGTCGCGGTCGAGGACGGTCAGGAGGTCGCCGAGGGCGACCAGATCGCCGTACTGGAGGCCATGAAGATGGAGAACCCGGTCACCGCGCACAAGGCGGGCACGGTCACCGGCCTCACGGCCAAGCCCGGCGACTCCGTCACCCAGGGCACCACCCTCTGCGAGATCAAGTAACACCTCGCCCCGCGGCCGCCGCATCACACCAACGCTCACCCCACCCACCGGTACGCACGATTTCAGTGGAGATCGGGACCCCGA
This sequence comes from Saccharopolyspora karakumensis, assembly GCF_004349225.1. Taxonomy (NCBI): domain Bacteria; kingdom Bacillati; phylum Actinomycetota; class Actinomycetes; order Pseudonocardiales; family Pseudonocardiaceae; genus Saccharopolyspora; species Saccharopolyspora karakumensis. The sequence continues at coordinate 35,336 of NZ_SMLA01000022.1, read as the reverse complement.
TTTCCGCTGAAGTCCGGGTCCTGATTTCCACTGAAATCGGGAGCATCGTCGGGTGAGGTGGGCGTGGTGGTGTGGAGGGGATCGGGAAGTGGCGAATCGGCGGGTGCGGGTGCCTGTCTGGGGTCATGAGGTTGTGGCTTTCGGCGCTTGCCCGCACCTGTGGTCGCGGATGACGGATGCGCGAAGCGGCGGCTGCGGTGCTGCTTCGGTCATTCCGGCAGGTCGGCGGAGAGGAAGGGCACGAGGAGCGCGCACAGGGCATCGGGGCGGTCGAGAGGGATGATGTGGCCGCAGTCCGGGAGGCGGTGCCCGACCAGGTCATCGGCGATGGGGCGGAGTTGGCGTTCGAGCCCGCTTCCGATGGGGTGAGAGCCGACGGCCATGGTGGGCATGGTCAGCCGAGCGGTCGCGACGGCGTGCTGGATCTGCTGCGCGCTGGTGGGCAGCGCCCGGTAGTAGGAGAACGCGCAGCGCAGGGCCTCGCTCCCGGTGCAGGCGTCGACGAAGGCCGCGCGGATGTCGGTGGGTACTCCTCGTCCCCGCGTCGAGGAACCAGTCGATGTAGGGCGCCTCGTTCCCGGCCAGGACCGCCTCGGCGAGGCCGGGGAGACTCGGGCTGTCCCTGGAAACCGCGCTGGCGGGCCTGGGCGGAGGAGCACATGGCCGAGATCAACCGGGCGAACGAAGCCGCCGACGAGTAGGCGGACCGGTTCCACGCACAGCACGGGTGCCTCGATGAGGCTGCCCGTGCCGGGCGCGGATCCATCAGGTCGACGTCGGATGAGTTCGACGCGGTGGTTCTCAGCGGCGGACGCTCACGGGTGGGGCGTTGCGGGGGCGGGTGAGGTAGCAGTGGGCGTGGTACCAGCCCGCCGCTTCCTTGCCCGCCGGGTCGAGGCCGTGGAGTTCGACGTCGTGCACGGCCGCCCGCTGCTCCTCCGCGTCGGCGAATCGGCGTTGCGGGAACGTCTCCGGCAGGCGCTCGGTGACCAGGCCGTGGTCGGCGAGGAGTTCGATCACGGCCGAGTAGTCGAAGACCCGCAGGACGAAGATCGCCAGCCACAGCTCCTCCGGCCGGTCGATCCCGTCGAGGAGTCGTTCGAAGGTGTTGCGGCCCACGTAGCCGACACCGCCGGTGGAGATGATCAGCCCGGTGTCGGCGATCCCCTTGGTGAGCTCGGGGGAGGGGTCGGTGGTTTCGAGGTTCTCCGCCCAGCCGTCGGCCAGCAGACCGGCCTTGCGGGCGTAGGAGATCGCCGGTTCGGAGATGTCCAGGCCGACGATGTCGAGGTCGTCGGCGAAGTCGCGCCGATCGGCCTCGGCCAGCTCGGCCGGCGTCAACCGCGCCGCCGGCCGAGCCGTGTAGCGGGTGAGCACCTCGCGCGGGTCCTGGGCGGACTTCAGCAGCGCCGAGTTGATGCCGTATGAGCAGCAGACGTCCAGCACGCGCGCGGGGCGCGCCGCCCCGATCACCTCGCGGAAGATCGGGGTGGCGCGCTGCGGGATCTGGTACTCGAACCGCTCCAGCGTCGAGACGTACGCCCGGGGGTCCGGCTGGGCGTAGATGTCGCTGAAGTCGGCCTTGCGCTCTCCGGTCAGGCTCATGATCCGGTGCCGGCGAGGTCGGTGAGCTCATCGATCGCGCGGGCGAGCTGGTCGGCGAAGGCGGTCATCTGCTCGCCGACCGTGCGCGGCGTGCTCAGGTGCACGTTGAAGCTCTGCGGCAGCAGCACGTAGGCGACGCCGATGCAGTGCTCGCTGGTGGCGCCGAAACCGAAGTACTGGATGTTCACCGACGGCGCGGCGCTGGTGCTCAGGTAGTCGTCGCGCATCTTCTGCCAGCCGGGCGAGGAGTACAGCGCGGGCGCGAAGTCCTGTCCCCGGCGGCCGGCGATGAGCTGCAGCTCCCACAGGTGCTGCTCGGGTGCGTCCCCGGCCTGGCACTCCTTGGCGCGCGTGACGTGCGCGTCGGCCGCGCGCCGGAACGCCTGCGCGCGGGTGGAGCGGTCGGCGTCGGGATCCTCCATCGCGGCGACGAATTCGAGGATCTCGGGGGTCACCACCCGCATCGCCTCGGTGCGGCCGTGGTGGAAGTGGCGGGTCGCGATGGACTCGTAGGTCGCGCCGGTGAAGCCCTTGGAACGGCGGTGCGCCAGCTGGAAGGCCATCTGCACGAACGCGTCCGGCGAGAATCCGAGCGCCTTGGAGCGCTCCGAGCCGAAGTCGTCGAAGCGCACGGTGCGGGTCGCGGTGGCATCGGCGTAGGCCGTGTAGTCCTTGGCGGCCGCCTCGATCTCGCCCGAGAGCTCGGGGGAGAGGCGGAATTCCAGCGCCCGGGGTTCCGGCGCGCCCTGCGGGGCCGCGCCCGAGGACTGCGAGTGGGATTCGGCGGTGCCCGCCATCAGCGAGTCGACGAACTCGACGATCGTCGTGCCGTCCAGCAGGCAGTGCTCGCCGTTGATGCCCGCCGAGCCGTCGGGGAAGACGATGAGCGTGACGCCCTTGTCGAACCAGCGGTCGGTCGGGTCTCCGGCCAGCAGCTGCTTGCACTTGCCGTCGGTGTCGGCGGGCAGCTCGTGCTCCAGCGCCAGGCAGAACAGCGCCGTTTCGATCACGTCGACCGAGCCGGTGTTGTCGACCAGCAGCGCCTCCCGGTTGGCCGCCCAGCGAGCCCGGTCGTGGCTGGTCAGCGCGCCGACTCCGGGTCCGCGGTCGGTGGTGGCGATGACCTGGCGCAGAGCTTCGGCGAGCTCGTCGAGGGTGTGCGGGACGCCGTCCTTCCCGATCACGTCGAGGCGGAAGGCGTTGCCGCGGAAGAACACCACGATGTGCCGGGCCTGGCTGGGGCCGGGCTGCTCGGGCGTGTTGGGGGCCCGCACACCGTCGCGCTCGGCGCGGGGGATGCGGGTGGTGGAGAACAGGTACCGGTGCTGCTGCATCGACAGCGGCTGTCCGCGCCGCGCCGTCGGGGGCACCGATTCGGTGTCCAGCGCCAGCTTGTGGTCCACCGACGCGGCGATGAGCCGCACCGCGCGGGTGATCTGGTCGTCGTCGGTGTCGTTGAACAGGAAGAAGAAGTTCGCGTTGAGCGCGATCCGGTCCCGGCGGCCCAGGTAGCGGTCGCGCCAGAACTCGTCCAGCCAGCTGTGCACGTCGTCCTGGCCCGCGTAGGCCGTCAGGGAGGCGTGCAGCTCCTCGGCCGTGGCGGAGTCGAGGAACTCCTCGACGGCCTGCCGGGTGGCGGACAGCTCGTCCTCGCTCAGCAGCGGCGCGCACCACTGCAGGAACCGGGTGCCGCTGTCCTCGAGCGTGGGCAGCGGAACCCGGGGGAGCGCGTCCTCGTTGCCGAAAGTGCTGGTGCGCAAAGCAACCTCGATCGTGTCTAGGTCCTGTTTCGAAGTGGCGGAGCCACTCCCTCGTCCTGGTGAGCCCCGGGCGGCTCGCACCGCCGGGGCTTCGACGAACGCCTCAGTCGAGCAGGTCGTCGGTGCGGGCGGTGGTCCCGTGAGCCGCGGTCACCCGGCCGAACAGCTGCCGGGTGCGTTCCGCGGATCCCACCACCCCTGGACGATCACTGTAGGCGAAGATCGCCGAATGCCGGGCCACTTCCCCTGCGACGGCGCTGACCCGGTGCAACGCGTAGCGGCCGTGGAACAGCTGCAGATCGCCCGGCCGCAGCGGCAGTTCGCGCACCCGGCCCCGGCCGCCGCCGATCACTCCGGCGACGTCGGTGAAGTTCTCCGACTCGGCCGAGCGGATGTGCGGGCAGTACTCGAAGACCCCGCCGGACCGGGGCTGCTGGGTGAGCATGCTGACCGCGAACTCGTTGGTGTCGAAGTGCCAGGGGTGCTCTTTGCCGGGGTCGACGATGTTGACCACGAGCCCCGCCAACGGGTCCTCCAGCGGGTGGATCCGGGGTCGTTCCAGGCAGTCGGCGAGGAAGCGCTGGAACAGCTCGTCGGTGTAGAGCCGGTGGATGAGGTGCTCGGCCGGGATGTCCTCGCGCGCCACGAAGGCGTTGCCGCGCACCGTGGTTCGCCTCGCCGGGTGCCAGTCGGGCAGCGAGTCGTCGGGCGCGGTGTTGTAGACGTTGACCGTCTGCTCCTCGTAGTACGCGCGATCGGCGATGCTCGCGCACTCGGCGCGCAGCGCCTCCCGGTGCTCGGCGGCGACGAAGTCGCGCAGCACGCTGCACCCGGATTCGCGCAGTTCCGCGCGCACGGACTCCGCCGCCCGGACCCAGCCCTCGCCGCCGGGATCGTGGAGCGGGTAGCGGGCGGTGTCGACGATGTCGGTGACCGCAACGGTCATCGGGTTCCCTCCGTGGCCGGGATGACGGGCAGCGTGATCTTCGAAGGATGCTCCGGGGAGTTGTGGATGGCAACGGGCGACAGCGCGGCGGGCAGGTCGCGCACCGTGGGCAGCAGGTGCGGAACGTCGAACGCCTGCACCGAGATCCGCAGCTTGTGGCCGGGCGGGATGACCGCGGCGGTCGGGAACACCTCGACGTCGACCGGTTCGACCTCGCCGGGCTGCATCGTGCGCTGCGCGTCCTTGGTGAACGGGTGGAAGGGCTGGATCAGCTCGCCGTCGAGGTAGCGCGAGCGGGACTCGTCCAGGGCGCGGTGCGAGAGCACCTGCCAGCCGCCGGTGAGCCGGTTGACCGTCCCGTCGGGTGCCACCGAGGACACCGACACCGACAGCATCCCGTTGCCGGTGGGCGTGGAGGCGTGGAGGTGGGCGTTGATCGGCCCGCGCATCCGCATCGCCTCGGTCATCGGATCGGTCTCGAAGACCGCGCCGGAGAGGTCGTTCCACCGGTTGTCGTGGCACAGCTGGGCGATGCCGATGGCGTTGGGCATTCCTGCGGTCCACTGGTTGGTGGAGCGCGTGCACAGCCCGGAGACCGGCAGCGGCGCGACGGTGCTCTGACCCGGTTGCGGGTCGGAATCCACGAGCCCGCCGGGCAGTCCGGGCAGCGAGGTGCCGGAGAGCTGGAAGCTGCGGGCGCGCTGCTCACCGATCCACTGCTCGGCCTCGAACCACTGCCCGGAGCCGATCTCGTGGTAGGTCAGCGGCGGGATGTCGGGGTCCAGCGACGGGTCGGCCTGCCCGCGCACGTGGTGGTCGAACCAGCGCAGCTGGAGTTCCTGCAGCGTGCCGTGCCCGGCTTCGGCGACGCCGTCCCCGCTGCCCTGGAGGTGATCCCACGGGCCGAAGATCATCTTCACCGGGACGCCGCGCTGCCGCAGGCTGTCGAACACCATCGGCGTGCCGCGCTGGAACAGGTCGTACTCGCCGCCGACGAGGAAGGTCGGGACGTCGATGCGGTCGAGGACGCTCGCGGGAGAGCGCTCGGCGTAGAAGGGACCGTCGAAGGCCGCGTTGAGGCCGAGGGTGGCCTCCAGCAGCGTCGGCGCGGTGAAGCTCGTGGCGCCCTGGACGCGGTCGAGGTACATCTGCAGCGCGTTGTCCGGCTCGGCGGGTCCGTAAGCCGGTGGGATCAGCCCGGTTCCGGTGACCAGGCCCATCCACAGCGGGATGAAGCCGACGTCCAGCGCGCCGCCGGAGGCGACCACGTCGCGGTAGGTGTCCATCGCCGGGACCTGCGGGAAGATCGCCTTGAGCCCGGGCGGCCGGTTGCCCGCCGCGAACAGCTGGCTGATGCCCATGTACGACGCGCCGTGCATCCCGACCGCGCCGTTGCTCCACGGCCGTTCCGGTGAGGCCGCCCAGTTCACGATCTCGCCGGAGTCGGTGTTCTCCCGCGCGCTGAACGCCTGCCAGTCACCGGCGGAGGAACCGGTGCCGCGCGCGTCGACGGTGACGTGCACGTAGCCGCGCTGGACGAAGAAGTCGGGGTCACCGCCGATCGCCGCGGCGCCGGGACCGCTGATGACCGACTTGTTGTAGGCGGTGATGGTCAGCAGCACGGGGAACCGGCCCTCGACCGGGTTGCCCTCGGCGTCGGCCGGGCGTCGCACGTCGGCGCGCAGCACGGTGCCGTCGGACATCGGGACTTCGACGTCGGTCTCGGAGACCGAGCCGGGGTGCTCCTCGGCTCGGTCCGTCCATCCGGACGTCGGTGCGGCATCGGCGGCGGTGAGACCGGCGAGCCCGGTCAGCAGGGCGAGGAGCAGGGCCAGCAATGAGCGACGCATTCAGACCTCCCGGGAATTCCGGGAGATCAACGATCATGCGCACGCGAGGTTACGCGGTTCGCGGTCGGTCCTGCTGAGAACGCAGGTGAGCGGCCATGACTCGGCGCGCCTCGGCCGGGTCGCCGGCCTCGATCGCGGTCAGCAGCCGCTCGTGGCGCGCGATCGCGCCGGGGTCGGTCTTCACCGGCAGCTCGGCCAGCAGCCGCATGAACGGTTCGAAGAGCAGCGGGACGAAGGCGTTGCCGGTGGCGCGCACGATGGCCTGGTGGAACGCGATGTGGGCGGTGGCGTGCGCTTCGGGCGTGTCGGCCTCGCGCATGTTCCGCAGCTGCTCGCGCAGGCGCCGCAGATCGGCGTCGGTGCGCTTGATCGTGGCGAGCTCGGCGATCCCGGACTCCAGCATCCGCCGCGCCTCGTGGATCCCGGCGACCACTTCGGGATCGGCACCGGGCGAGGTCGCCGCGCGGATCATCGGGTGAAGCGAGGTCCACTCGGCCGGTGGATTGACGTAGGTGCCGCGCCCGCGCTCGATGCGCACGACGTTCTGCACCCGCAGCGCCTTGACGGCCTCGCGCACGGTCAGCCGGCTCATCGAGAACAGCTCGGCGAGCTCGGGTTCGGAGGGCAGCGCGGCACCGGGCGGGTAGGTCCCGTCGATGATCGAACCGAGAAGCTGTTCGGACAGCTCTTCCGGCAACGACACGCGGTCTCCGCCCGTTCGCGATCGGCACACCGCGAGAACCCGCGGTTCTCGCGCCAACAAGGTCAACGTCCGCTCCCGCGTCCACAGTGGACGCATGGGTGGTCTGGATCCGGGGAGTCTACTGCACCAGTGAGCGTTGCCACACACCAACCGGTTGGTATGTGTGGTAGAGCTGGTAGATCGGGTCTCTGGAGGTGTCGCCATGGGTGAGTCGCGGTACGAGTGGATGGAGCCGGGGGCGTTCGAGGTGGCGCCGGGCGTGCACCGGATCCCGCTGCCGCTGCCCAACGACGGCCTCCGCGCGGTCAACGTCTACGCCATCGCCGACGGCGACTCGCTGACCCTCGTCGACGGCGGCTGGGCGCTGGAGGAATCCCGCAGGCAGCTCGACGCCGCGCTCGCCCGGATCGGCGCCGGTGCCGGCGACATCACCCGCTTCCTGGTCACCCACGCGCACCGCGACCACTACACGCAGGCGCTCACCCTGCGCCGCGAGTTCGGCTCCGAGGTGATGCTCGGCGAGGACGAGCGGCACACCCTCGACCGGCTGATGTCCCCGGACCACCGGTCCATGGACCGCCAGCTGGAACTCCTGACCGAGCACGGTGCCAAACCGGTCCGCGACGCACTGCTGAGCGTGCGCTCGGACGGGCCCCGCAACCACGTCTGGGAGAAGCCCGACGCGTGGATCAACGCCGCCACCGACCTCGGGCTGGCCGACCGGCGGCTGCGCGCGCTGCCCACGCCCGGGCACACCCGCGGTCACCTCGTGTTCCTGGAAGAACAGGCCGGGCTGATGTTCGCCGGTGATCACGTGCTGCCGCACATCACCCCGTCCATCGGATTCGAGCAGGCACCCACCGCGAGCCCGCTGCGCGACTACCTGGCCTCGTTGCGGCTGGTGCGCGGCATGCCGGACATGCGGCTGCTGCCCGCTCACGGGCCCGTCACCGACAGCGTCCACGACCGGGTCGACGAGCTGCTGGCCCACCACGACGCGCGGCTGATGGCCACCGCCGCGGTCGTCGCGGCCGGTGCGAGCACGGCCTACGAGGCCGCTCGGGCGCTGACCTGGACCCGTCGCGAACGCGCCTTCGACGACCTCGACGTGTTCAACCAGATGATGGCGGTGCTGGAAACCGCCGCGCACCTGGACGTCCTGGTGCTGCAGCACGAGCTCGGCGCGCAGCGCGTCGGGGGAGTGCTGCACTACTCGTAGTCTCCGGCGACGGAGCGTGATCGCCGGGCGGTCCGACGGCGGGCCGAAATCACCCGACTGCAGCGTAGGGGCGGCAGGCGATCACGTGCGAGCCTGGATGAGCTCCACGGGCCGCGTGCGGCAGTTGAGGAGCGAGTACCTCGTTGGGGTCAAAGGGGACGTCACTAGGAGCTCGTCATGTTGAGCAAGCACGAGCGGGACATGCTCGCCGAGATCGAAACGGCGCTGGAGTCCGCAGACCCTGAGCTCGCGGAGAAGTTCGAGCGGTTCGAAGGGGAACCGGGCTGGGGCCTGATGCGCCGAGTCCTGGTGTTCACCGCGCTCACGCTGACCGCGATGCTGTCGTTGTTGTCCTTGGCCGGCGGCCTGGTGTGGACCTCGGCGGCGCTGGGCATGATCACTGCCGCCGGCGCCGTCGCGGCGTGCTGCACCGGGCGCCGGCGGAAGGAAACGTGACTCGTCAGTCGTGCATCGGGTGCGGCAGAGCCTGCAGCACCGTGTCGGCCTCGACGTAGGTGCCCTCGGGCAGCTCGTCGAGGCGGTCCATCTGCTCAGGACCGGCCCCGAGCTCTGCGCACTGCTGCACGATCTCCCGCTTGGTCGCCGGGAACCGGACGTGGCAGAGCACCCGCAGCATGTCCGCGCGATCGGCCAGCACCATGATTCCTCCGTTCAGAAACCTCGCCCACCAACTACCCGGGCCGAACGCGCGGAAACCCTCAGGACGCCAGTTCGCGGGCCTTCTCGGCGATGGCGGTGGCGTCGATGCGGGCCTGGCCGAGCAGCTCGGCGGGCTCACCTGAACCGGGCATCTCGTGCACGGCGAGCGTGCGCACCTGCGCGGGCTGGTCGGCCAGCGCGCTGAGCACCGCTTCGCCGAGACCGCCCTCGGGCCAGTGGTCCTCGGCGGTGACCAGCCCGGCCGTCTCGGTCGCGGCGCGCCGCAGCGTGGCGGAGTCGACGGGTTTGACCGAGTACAGGTCGATCACCCGCGCCTGGATGCCCTCGTGCGCCAGGACGTCCGCGGCCTTGACCGCCTCGTGCAGCGTGACACCGGCACCGACCAGCGTCACGTCGTCGCCGTCGCGGACCACCTTGGAGCCGCCGATCGGGAACTGCTCGCCGGGCGGGTAGATCACCGGCATCGCGCCCCGGCTGGTGCGCAGGTAGCTGATGCCCGGCAGGTCCGCCATCGCCGTCACCAGCTGCACGGTCTGGTTGGCGTCGCACGGGTAGAGCACCGTGCTGCCGTGCACCGCGCGGAACGCGGCCAGGTCCTCCAGCGCCATCTGCGACGGGCCGTCCTCGCCGATCGCCACGCCGGCGTGCGAACCCATCAGCCGCAGGTCGGCCCGGCTCACCGCGGCCATCCGGACGAAGTCGTAGGCGCGGGAGAGGAACGCGGCGAAGGTCGAGGCGAACGCGCACCACCCGCGCACCTGCATGCCCACCGCCGCGGCGATGAGCTGCTGCTCGGCGATGTACATCTCGAAGTAGCGGTCCGGGTGGGCATCGCGGAACAGCTCCGCGAAGGTCGAGTTCGACACCTCGCCGTCCATGGCCACCACGTCGCCGCGCCGGTCGCCGAGCGCCGCCAGCGCCTGCCCGTAGGCCTTGCGGGTGGCCAGCTCGGTGCCCTGCTCGAAGGCGGGCAGTCCGCCGCTCCCGGTGTCGAACACGTGCGGCTTGGCGTCGGCGTCGGGCTTGGCGGGCTTGACCCGCAGGTCCCGCAGCCCACCGAGCTCGGCGATCGATTCCTCGGCGTGCGCCAGCGGTTTGCCGTGGAAACCGGGTTTGTCGGCGACTTCGGCGACGCCCTTGCCCTTCTGGGTGGCGGCCAGGATCGCGACCGGGCGGCCGTCGCCGTCTTCGGCTTGGGTGAGCGCGGATTCGATCTCGTCGAGGTCGTGGCCGTCGATCTCGATGGTGCGCCAGCCGGCCGCCTGCGCGCGGGCGGAGTAGGAGGTCAGGTCCCAGCCGTGCATGGTGGGCCCGGTCTGGCCGAGGCGGTTGACGTCGATGATCGCGATGAGGTTGTCCAGCTGCTCGTGCCCGGCGTGCTCCAGGGCTTCCCACACCGAGCCCTCGGCCATCTCGCTGTCGCCGCAGAGCACCCACACCCGGTAGGGCAGCCGATCCAGCCGCTTGCCCGCCAGCGCCAGGCCCACCCCGATGGGCAAACCTTGACCCAGCGAACCGGTCGCCACGTCCACCCACGGCAGGACCGGGGTCGGGTGGCCTTCGAGCCGGCTGCCGAACTTGCGGAAGGTCAGCAGCTCGTCGTCCTCGACGGCGCCGACGGCTTTGAACGCGGCGTACTGCAGCGGCGAGGCGTGGCCCTTGGAGAAGATCAGGTGATCGTTCGCGGGGTTGTCCGGACGGTCGAAGTCCAGCCGCAGGTGTCCGTCCAGCAGCACCGCCAGCAGATCGGCCGCCGACATCGACGAGGTGGGGTGCCCGGACCCGGCGGCCGTGCTGGCCCGAACCGAGTCCACCCGCAGCTGTTGCGCCAGTTCGGAGCGGAACATTGCCTGGTCCATGCCCCGAAAGGTGCCCGGGGTGCGGCCGTGCGAAACAAGGCCCAGGTCAACCTGCCGCGGCGGGAGCTGTCCGGGAAGGCGGCGCAGCTGCGACTTCAGGGGCGGGGCTCAGCCCGCACCGGCGGTCGCAGCGGTCAGTCCAAGCCGCCGTTGCTCAGTCCGGACAGCAGGCGCTTGATCACCTCGGGGTCGACCTCGGCGGTCTCCTCGGTGGTCTGCGGTGCCATCGCGTTCTTCTTGCGGGAGCGGCGGGGGAGCGGGACGGAGTCGGCCTTGACGCCGCTGGGCAGCGGCATCTCGCACCACACCAGGGTGCCGCCGGTGCGCAGCGCGCTCGCACCGCAGCGGCCTTCGGCGAACCCGGGTGCGAGCTGCGGGGGGACGGTGGCCTGCTCGTCCTGGACCTCGGCGACGAGGCTCTCACCGCTCAAGCGCAGGCGGACGGTGATGAAGCCGGGGTTCTTCTGGTCGGCGGCGTCCACGGCCGCGGTCACCAGGGCGCCGGTGAGTTGCGTGGCGATGTCGGTCATCTCGCGCAGAGACCACTCGGCCAGGGAGAACCGCACGAACATCTCGGTGCAGTTCACCGCGCTCGGGAGCGCGATCAGTCGAAGGTCGTCGACTTGTGCGGTCTGAGTGTTCACCTGGTTGAGTTCCTCCGTCCGCCCCCACTGCGCTTTCGATCACCCGGAAGCCGTATTTTGCCAACTCTACTGGGTGGCTTGTACGCAGGGGCCCTTTTGCTTTCGGCCTTGCCGTTCACCGATCGACCCGGGATCGGCGGGCCGCCGCGAACATCGCCATCGCCGCCGACAGCCTTCTCCATCTGCGACGACGCACGATCTGGTGAAAAACGTACGTGACGAAAGCAGGTCGGGACCACCTCCGGACGTATCGGTTCCACAACGGGGAAGTTCCAGACGGATGGCCGCTGTAATAACCGAGGGGGTGAACGCCGATCGGGCGCCGGGCGTGTCGGAGCGGCCGCGGCGTGTCGAGGCCGCTCCGACCTCTCCCGCGCGTCAGGCCAGGAAGTCGAGGCCCTCCGCGAACGCCTTGCCGATGAGGCCGATCTCGTCCTCGGTGATGATCAGCGGCGGCGAGACCGCCAGCGCCTTGCCCAGCGGGCGGACGATCACCCCCAGCTCGCGGATCTTCTTCTGCAGCTTGGGCAGAGCGCCCGCCTGCAGCGCCTCCGCGGTGAGCTCGACGGCCCCGAGCAGCCCGACGCCACCGCGCACCTCGGCGACCGCCGGGTGGTCGGCGACGCTGGTGAGCGCGTCGTGCAGCGGCTGCTCCAGCTCGTCGGAGCGCTGGACGAGCTTCTCGCGCTCCAGGATGTCGAGGTTGGCCATGGCCGCGGCCGCCACCGTGGGGTGCCCGGAGTAGGTGGCGCCGTGGCGGAACACCCGGCCCGGCTCCTCCCAGAAAGGCTCGGCGACGTGCTCGGCCACGACCACACCGCCCAGCGGCAGGTAACCGCTGGTCACGCCCTTGGCGAAGGTGATCATGTCGGGCTGCAGGCCCCAGCGCTCGACGCCGAACCAGGTGCCCACCCGGCCGAAGCCGCAGATCACCGAGTCGGCGACGAACAGGATCCCGTGCTCGGCGCAGATCTTCGCGATGGCCTCCAGGTAACCCGGTTCCGGCGGGTGGAGACCGCCCGCGCCGATCACCGGCTCGGCGAAGAACGCCGCGATCTTCTCGGCGCCGATGCGGTCGATGGCCTCGCGCAGGCTCTCGGCGTCGTCGTGCGCGACGCGACCGGTCTCGGGGACCAGCTGACCGAACCCGGTCTGGTTGGCCTCGATGCCGCCGATGCTGGTGCCCAGGCCGTTGGTGCCGTGGTAGGCGTTGCCGCGGCTGAGGATGTGGGTGCGCTGCGGCTGCCCGCGCTGCGCCCAGTACTGCCGCGCGAGCTTCGCGGCCGTGTCGATGGCCTCCCCGCCACCGGTGGTCAGGAAGATCTTGGCGCCCGGCATCGGGGCGAGCTCGGACAGCCGCGTGGCCAGCGCCTCGGCGGGCGGGTTGGTGTAGTCGTTGAAGACGAAGTAGGACTCCAGCTCCCGCATCTGCGCGGCGGCGGCCTCGACGATCTCGGTGCGGCCGTGCCCGGCGTTGGCGTACCAGAGGCTCGCGGTGCCGTCGAGGTAGCGGCGCCCGGAGTCGTCGTAGATCCAGACTCCCTCGGCCTTGGTCACGCAGAAGCTGCTGCTCTTGACCTCGAACATGTCCGCGAACGGGTGCCACAGCGCGGTCTGGCTTGATGACATGAATCCTCCTTCGTAGTTCATCCGACAGCTTCGTCCCCCGGACACCTCGGTGGCCAGAGGTGCGGACCGGGAGTTCGGCCGCCGCCGTCCGCCAGATGAGATCCGGCGGTGCGCTCGTTGACACCGCGAGCGCACCGCCAAGACGATGGGCTTCGTGACCACTCCGAGACTCAGCAGGCGGACGCACGTCGACTTGCGGCGCGTGACGGCGCAGGGCTGTCGCTCCTGACGAAACCACGAAGTCAGGGGTGACGCCGCATCCGGCCGAACCCGGTAGCGGTCCGCAGAGGGCCAGATTCAGGGAGCAGCTCGTGTCCACCGTCCTGGTCATTTCCGGAAGTCCGTCGCGCACCTCGAAGACGGAGAGGATCGGCGAGCACATCGCGCAGCGGCTGGCCGCGTCCGGGCGCACCACCGAACACCTGCGGGTCCGGACCCTGCCCGCCGAGGCGCTGCTGAGCGCCGACCTCACCGACCCGGCGATCTCCGCGGCGGTCGAGCAGGTCGCGGCGGCCGACGGGATCGTGCTGGCCACGCCCACCTACAAGGCCGCCTACTCGGGTCTGCTCAAGTCGTTCCTGGACCTGCTGCCGCAGTTCGGCTTCGCGGGCAAGGCCGTGCTGCCGCTGGCCACCGGCGGCAGCGTCGCGCACGTGCTGGCCATCGACTACGCGCTGCGCCCGGTGGTGCACTCGCTGGGCGCCCGGCACGCCGTGCAGAGCTTCTTCCTGCTCGACAAGCACCTCTCGCTGGTCGGCGAGGAGCTGGCCGTGCACGACGACAGCGCGGGACCGCTGGCCGACGTCATCGAGCAGTTCGGCAAGGCGCTCGACGGCGTTCCGCACGCCACGGTCCTGGGGCGCTCCGCCTAGAGCGGGCCGTCGATCCACCGCTGGATCAGCGGTGCTGTGAGGGCCACGAGCTCTTCGGTGGGCTCGGCGCTGATCGCCTGGGTGCGCAGCACCAGGCGCGCGGCGCCGAGCCCCATCAGGTGGCTGCACACCAGCTCGGCGCGCAGTCGCGCCCGGGGACCGTCGAGCCGATCGGCGAGCCGGGTGACCAGCTGGGACTCGAAGTTGTCGCGGAAGCGGCCGCCCGCCGGGCGCGACGAGGTGAACACCGCGCGCACGAGCGGATCGCCCTGGGTGCGCTCGTGGTAGTCCAGCAGCGTGCGCACCAGGTGCTCGCCGAGGTGCGGCAGCTCGCAGTCCAGCAGCCGCTCGGCATCGTGCTCGAAACCCGAGGCCTGCGCGAACAGATCTTCCTTGCTGCCGAAGTACTTGACCACCAGCGCGGCGCTGACGTCGGCGTCCGCGGCGATGTCGCGCAGCGTCACGTCGGCGTAACCGCAGGAGGAGAAGCGCCGCCTCGCCACCTTCAGGATGGTTTCCCGCGTGGCGCACGCGTCGCGGCGCTGCTCCTCGATCGACCCCGTGGTGGGCATGCACCTCAGGCTAGCGCGAGCCCCCCACCGCGAAGGCCACCCGATGGGTAACAGCCTCGTACCGAGGCGGTGCCGGGGTCGCCGCGGCGATGAGCGCGGCCATCAGGCCGGCGCCGCCGGCCACCACGAACACCCAGGAGTAGGCGTTGATCGAGGGATAGGTCCCGCCGGCCACGTGCACCAGGGATCCGGTGGTCAGCGCGACCACGATCGCGCTGCACCCGGAGGTGCCGATCGATCGGGCCAGGCTGTTGAGCGCGTTGGCGGCGGCGGTCTCGGTGGTGGGCACGGATCGCATGATCAAGGCGGGAAGCGCGCCGTAGGCCAGGGCGCCACCGATCGAGGCGATCGTCAGGTTCACCACCACGACCGACAGCGGGTCGTGCAGCAGCGAACCGCCGAGGTTGCCCAGCGCCAGCACGCAGGCCCCGAGGATCAGCGTCGTGCGCGGGCCGTAGCGGCGGGAGATCCGGGCCGAGACGGGGGAGAACAAGCCCATCGCGGCACCGATGGGCAGCAGGACCAGACCCGCGACCACCAGGGACAGGCCGTATCCGTAGCCGGTCTCCGGCGGGGCCTGCAGCAGCTGCGAACCGACCAGGAAGCCGGTGAACATCGCGACGCCCACCAGCACGGACGCGATGTTGGTCAGCAGCACCGTCGGCCGCGCCGACACCCGCAGGTCCACCAGCGGAGCGGCGCTGCGCAGCTCGTAGGCGCCCCACAGCAGCAGGACGACGATCGCTCCGGCGAGCAGGCCGAGGACCAGGCCGCTCGACCAGCCCCACTCGTTGCCCTTGGAGATGGCCAGCAGCAGGCAGGTCAGCGCCACCGAGAGCCCCAGCGCGCCGACGAAGTCGAACTTCCCGCCCGTGCGCAGAGATGACTCCGGCACGACCCACAGGATCAGGGCGATCTCGACGAGGGCGAAGACCATCGCCCCGGCGAACAGCCAGTGCCAGTTGAGCTCCTGGGCGACCACGCCGGTGATCGGCAGTCCGACCGCGCCGCCGATGCCCAGCGTCGCGCTCATCAGCGCCACCCCGGAGCCCACCCGCTCCTCGGGCAGCTCGTCGCGCATGATGCTGATGCCCAGCGGAACCACACCGACGGCCGCGCCCTGCAGCACGCGGCCGATCAGGACCGCGGTGAAGTCGTCGCTGACCGCTCCGATCGCGCTGCCCACCGCCATCGTGGCCAGGGATAACAGCAGCATCCGGCGCTTGCCGTACATGTCGCCGAGGCGTCCGGTGACCGGCGCGCACACCGCGCCGGCGACGAGCGGAGCGGTGACCAGCCAGCCTGCGTTGGCGGCGGTGGTCTGGAGCAGGTGCGGAAACTCGGGCAGCAGCGGGACGACCAGGGTCTGCATCAGCGATACCGCGATCCCGCACGAGGCGAGCACGAGGATGACCACTTTCGAACTGCGCGTTGCGGACGAAGCGGACCCGGCGACGCTCATCAGACTCCTCACTCCCGGCGTGAACTCGTGTTCACCAGGTGAGTAAACCTGTGTTCACCACTGGATGCAAGGCGCCGGATGTCCGATTTCGCGTGGCAGTCACGAAAATTCACCGCCTCGACGTCCACAGTGGACACGGAGTGCGGAGTCCGTGCCTGCCCTTGGACCAGGTTGTAAACCTCGGGTTCACACTGATACTGTGAACCTTCGGTTTACAGAGAGGGGGAATCGTGTCGGCACAGGAAGCGGCTCTGCTCGTCGAGGGCTTGGCCGCGGAGGTGGACGTCGAGGTCCGCGATCCCGGCCCGAAGGGCTCCGACGTGGGCGATGAGCAGCAACGACGTGCGGCTTCGCTCGCGCGGTTGCAGGCGGCGCTGGCCACCGAAGAGCTCGTGGCCGAGGCCGCGGCTCAGCAGACCGAAGCGGCGTCGGCCGAGAGCGTGTGGCTGGGCGCGAGCCTGGCCGATCTGAGCGCGGTGACCGGCAGGACCCGGCAGGCCGCGCGCAAGCGGTGGCCGGAGCTGGGATCGATCCACCGGCGCCGCAAGTGGCTCGGCAACCACGTCGAGGACATCGCCCACATGGCGGGCCTGCTCGCCGCGCACGCCGAAGACCTGGCTCCGGACTGGGGCAGGGGCGAGTTCATGAAGCACGCGCGGCTGCTGCGCGAAGGGCTCGACCGGTG
This sequence comes from Saccharopolyspora karakumensis, assembly GCF_004349225.1. Taxonomy (NCBI): domain Bacteria; kingdom Bacillati; phylum Actinomycetota; class Actinomycetes; order Pseudonocardiales; family Pseudonocardiaceae; genus Saccharopolyspora; species Saccharopolyspora karakumensis. The sequence continues at coordinate 18,849 of NZ_SMLA01000022.1, read as the reverse complement.
CGCCGAGGACTTCGCCGAGGACGCACCGGCGGGCGGCGACCCGGCGCGACGCTGGCGGGACCTCGACGCGCTCGTCGACACCACCATGCGCCGGATGATCGAGACCGCGGGCGAGCCCGCCACACCCGAAGCGGGATTCGCCTGGCACGGCGCCACCGGCGTCCTCGGCTACTACGACCACGCCACGGCCGCCGACCGCGACTGAAGCGCGGCCGGGGCCGGTCAGAGCTGGGGGAGGACGGCGGCGTGCTGCGTCGCCCGCTCGAAGGCGTGGGCGACCTCCAGCAGCCGCCGTTCGCCGCGGTGCGGGGCCACGAGCTGGAGGCCGACCGGGAGTCCCTGCGGGGTGAAGCCCGCCGGGACCGAGATCGCCGGGCAGCCGGTGGCCGAGATCCAGTACGCCGAGCGCATCCAGTCGAGGTAGGACGGCATGGCCACGCCGCCGATCTCGGTGGGGAACTCCAGGTCGATGTCGAACGGCGGCACCTGGCTGACCGGGAGCGCGAGCACGTCGTAGCGGCCGAAGAACTCGCGGACCCGGTGGTAGAGCTCGGCGTGGAGCCGTTCGGCGCGCCCCACGTCGGCACCGGTCAGCGCGCGTCCCGCGTCGATGTTGTCGCGCAGGCTCGGCTTGATCCGGTCCGGGTGGGCGTCGCGGAGCTCGCCGAGGGCCAGCTCGAACTGCCAGGCGCGCAACGTCCGGAAGACCTCGTCGGCACCGGTCAGGTCGGGCGCGGCCTCCTCCACGGCACCCCCGATGTCGGTGAGCACCTGCGCGGCCGGTTCGAGCACCGCCCGCACCTGCGGGGCCACCACCAGCTCGCCGTCGAGGTCCATCGAGAAGGCCACCCGCAGGCCCGACAGGTCCGCCTCCAGGGAGCCCTGGAAGACCGACCCGGGCTCGCTGATCGCGATCGGGCTGCGGTCGTCCGGCCCGGCGATCGCCGAGAGCATCAGCGCCACGTCGGAGACGGTGCGCGCCATCGGGCCCTGCACCGACAGCGTCGACCAGGCCGCGAGGTCCGGCCAGGTCGGGACCCGGCCCGGTGCCGGCCGCAGGCCCACGACGTTGCAGAACGACGCCGGGTTGCGCAGCGACCCGCCCATGTCGCTGCCGTCGGCCAGCGGCTGCATCCGGCAGGCCAGCGAGGCCGCCGCACCACCGCTGCTGCCACCCGCCGAGCGGTCGAGCGCGTACGGGTTGGCGGTGGTGCCGAAGACCGGGTTGAAGGTGTGCGAACCGGCCGCGAACTCGGGCACGTTCGTCTTGCCCATCACGATCGTGCCCGCGGCCTTGAGCCGTTCCACGACGAGCTCGTCGCGGTCCGGGACGTTGTCGGCCAGCAGCGGCGAGCCGTAGGTCGTGCGGATGCCCGCGGAGTCGTGGGTGTCCTTGTGCGCGATCGGCAACCCGTGCAGCGGACCGACCGGGGCGCCCGAGGCCAGCCACTCGTCGGCGGAGGCGGCAGCGGCCAGCGCCCGCTCGGGGTCCACCGAGACCAGGGCGTTGACCTTCGGGTTCAGCAGCTCGATGCGGTCCAGGTGGGCCTGCATCACCTCGCGCGCCGAGACCTCCCGCTCCCGGATCAGCGCGGACAGGTCGGTGGCGGTGTGGTGGCAGAGCGAATCCGGCACGTCTGGCTCCTCCTCGCGGCGTGGTTCGCCACGAAAGATAGCGGCCCGGACGTGCCGGGTGGATCAGCCCAGGTCGAGCTCGACGACCACCGGGGCGTGATCGGAGGTGCCCTTGCCCTTGCGCGCGTTGCGGTCGACGTAGGAGTCGGTGACCGCGCTGGTGAACGCCTCGTTGCCGTAGGTGAGGTCGATGCGCATGCCCTGGTTGTTCGGGAACCGCAGCGCCCGGTAGTCCCAGTAGGTGAAGGGCACGTCGTACTTCAGCGCCCTCGGGTACACCTCGGCCAGACCGCACTCGGTCAGCGCGGTGAGCGCCTTGCGCTCCTCCGGGGTGACGTGGGTGCAGCCCTCGAAGGCGGCGATGTCCCACACGTCCTCGTCGTTGGGTGCGATGTTGAAGTCGCCCAGCACCGCCCACGGGCGATCGGCGGCCAGCTCCTCGACCGCGGTGGCGCACAGCGCGTCCAGCCAGCGCAGCTTGTAGTCGTAGTGGGCGTGCCCGACCTCGCGTCCGTTGGGCACGTAGACCGACCAGACGCGGACCCCGCCGCAGGTCGCGGCGACCGCGCGGGGTTCGGGCGTCTCGAACATGGAGCCGTCGACCTGGAAGCCGGGCTGGTCGAGCAGCCCTCGGCGGACGTCGGTCAGGCCGACGCGGGAGAGCACGGCGACACCGTTCCAGCGGCCGGTCCCGTGCGCGACGATCTCGTAGCCGAGCTCACCGACCTCGTCGAACGGGAAGGCGTCCTCGGCGCACTTGAGCTCTTGCAGGCACAGCACGTCGGGCTCGGCCGTGCCGAGCCAGTCCAGCAGCTTGGGCAGCCGGGCTCCTACCGAGTTGACGTTCCACGTGGCGATCCGCATGGCCGCAGCTTGGCACAGCCCCCTGACGCCCGGACGGGCCAGGTGCTGTTCGAGGGCGCGGCGAAGCCGCTGTCTCAGGTGCAGGACTCAGCCGGCCGCCAAGCAACGCGACTCCCCGACAGCTCTTAAGGTGCGACGTTCTGCTCGCCGGCGTACTGGTAGCGCCAGACGCCGTCGGGGCGCTGGTCGCGCCGGTTGTAGCACGCGTAGGGCGAGCAGGGGTCCTCCCCGTCGCGGGGCGAGGGGAAGGCGAACTCGCCCATCGGTAAGTCCGCGTCGACCGCGGGGATGATGAACGACCTGCCGTCCTCGGGGCCGCCGATGAGTTCCGCGTACACGTGTTGCTCCATCGAGATCTCCTTGCTCGGCGTTCGTCGCAACTGGCTTACAGCCAATAGGAACAAAAAGAACGGCCAACGGTTCCCGTTGTCACCCGAATGTTTTAACGATGTGCTGCGAACGCTGCTCACGACCAGGTGAATAGGGCTTCCGGTGCCCGGGTATTGCACTGCCATGCCGCGAAACGACACGCAGGACCGCACCGGACCGTCCAACCCGGACAAGGTTCTCTACCCGCAGGACTCCTTCCGGAAGCAGGACGTGTTCGACTACTACCGGGCGGTGTCCGGCCAGCTGATCGCGCACGCGCGGGACAAACCGGTGACGCTGCGCCGGTTCCCGGACGGGATCGGGGCGGAGGGCTTCTTCCAGAAGGAGGCGTCGAGGCACTTCCCGGAGCGGATCCCGCGCGCGTCGGTCCCGCAGCGCGGCGACGGGCCTCCGGTGCACCACGTGCTCATCGACGACGAGGAGACGCTGCTCTACCTCGCCGGCCAAGCGAGCCTGGAGCTCCACATAGCACTGTCCACAGTGGAAGACCTGGAGCGCCCGGTGCTGGCCGTGCTCGACCTCGACCCGCCGGAGGACGTCGGCATCGCGACCCTGCGGGAGGTGGTGCGCACGATGTGCCAGCGCTTCGCCGACGAGGGGTTCGCTCCGCACCTGCAGGCCACCGGCGGCAAGGGATTCCACATCGCGGCACCGCTGACCGGAGACCGCGTGTTCGACGAGGTCCGCGCGCAGGTGCGCGAGCTGGCGGAGCGCGCCGCGCGCGAGGATCCGGAGCGCCTGACCACCGAGCAGCGCAAGAACAAGCGCGGCGACCGGATCTTCCTGGACACCAACCGCAACGCCTACGGCCAGACCATGATCGCCCCCTACTCGCTGCGCGCGCGTCCCGGAGCACCGGCGGCCACCCCGCTCGACCTCGACGAGCTCGGCCGGGCGAACCCGCGCTCGTACGGGTTGACCAACATGGCCCGCCGCCTGGCCCAGAAATCCGACCCGTGGCGCGACCTGCACTGATCTGTCGTGCATGGGGAGGCGCGGGTTCGGGTAAGCGAGGTGGACGCACGACGTTGGAGGGAACGTGGACGCCGACATCACGCTGTTCGTGGACGGCACCGAGCACCGGCTCACCGTGGACACCCGCACGACCGTGCTCGACGCGCTGCGCGAACGACTCGGGATCACCAGTGCGAAGAAGGGCTGCGACCACGGCCAGTGCGGCGCCTGCACCGTGCTGCTGGAGGACCGGCGCGTCAACAGCTGCCTGATGCCCGCCGTGGCGCACGACGGTGCTCACCTGCGCACCGCCGACGGCCTCGGGGACGGTGAGCCGCACCCGGTGCAGCGCGGGTTCATCCGGCACGACGCCTTCCAGTGCGGCTACTGCACGCCTGGGCAGGTCGTCTCCGCGGTCGCCGCCGTCGAAGAGCTGAAGGCGGGAGAGCCCAGCGCTGTGACCGCCGAGGGCGCCGATCTCGACGATGAGATCCGGGAGCGCATGAGCGGCAACATCTGCCGGTGCGGCGCCTACGCCAACATCGTTCGCGCGGTCAACGAGGTGGTGACCCGATGAGACCCTTCCACTACGAGCGCGTCGCCGACGTGGACTCAGCCGTGAGCGTGCTCGCCGAGACGCCAGGCGCCGAGTACCTGGCCGGTGGCACCAACCTCGTGGACCTGATGAAGCTGGAGGTCGCCGCGCCGGAAGTGCTCGTCGACGTGCGTCGGCTGACCTCCGACCGGATCGAGGACCACGACGGCACGTTGCGCATCGGTGCCTCGGCCACCAACAGCGCGCTGGCCGCGGATCCGCTGGTGCGGCAGCGGTTCCCGGTGCTGTCCCAGGCAGTGCTCGCGGGCGCCTCCCCGCAGCTGCGCAACCTCGCCACCACCGGTGGAAACCTCCTGCAACGCACCCGGTGCGGCTACTTCCAGGACATCACGACGCCGTGCAACAAGCGCGAACCGGGCAGCGGTTGCTCGGCCCGCGAGGGCTTCCACCGGGAGCACGCGATCCTGGGCGCCTCCCGCGAATGCGTGGCCACCCACCCCTCGGACATGGCGGTGGCGCTGGCCGCGCTCGACGCCGTGGTCAACACCGTCGGTCCCGGCGGAAGCCGCCGCATCGACCTGGTGGACCTGCACCGCTTGCCCGGCGACGAACCGCAACGCGACACCGTGCTCGAACACGGTGAGCTGATCATCTCGGTGGACGTGCCGCCGCTGGACTTCGCGGTGACGTCGCGCTACCGCAAGGCCCGTGACCGCACCTCGTTCGCGTTCGCGCTGGTCTCGGTGGCGGCAGCCCTCGACGTCGCCGAAGGCGCGGTCCGCGACGTGCGGCTGGCGCTGGGCGGGGTGGCGCACAAGCCATGGCGGGCCACCACCGCGGAGCAGGTGCTGCGCGGTGGGCCGGCGACCGCGGACGACTTCCGCCGTGCCGCCGATGCCGAGCTGGAGGCGGCGAATCCGTTGCCCGGGAACGATTTCAAGGTGCAGCTGGTGCGCAACATGATCACCGGAACGCTCGCGGACCTGGCGGGGGTGTCGAGATGAGCACCGCCGCCGCCCGAATCCTCGGAGCCCCACTCGACCGCCTCGAAGGGGAGGCGAAGGTCCGCGGCCGCGCGCTCTACGCGGCCGAACACCCGGTCGACAAGCCCGTGCACGCCCACCTGGTGCAATCGCAGATCGCGCGCGGGCGCATCACCACCATCGACGCGACCGCGGCGCTGGACGAGCCCGGAGTGCTCGACGTGGTCACCCACCACAACGCTCCCGAGCTGGCCTCCACCGACGACGCCGAACTCGCGGTCCTGCAATCACCGCAGGTCGGTTACCGGGGGCAGCCGATCGCCGTGGTGCTCGCCGAATCCTCCGAAATCGCCCGAGCCGCAGCCGGTCTCGTGCGCATCGAGTACGAGCAGGACGAGCACGACGCGGACCTCGACGCCGACCGCGACGATCTCGTGCCGGCCGACGACGACCTCGACCAGGGCGAGCTCGACGCCGCGCTCGCCGGGTCGGTGACGGCGCACGACGCGGTCTACACCGTGCCGCAGGAGCACCACATCGCGATGGAACCGCACGCCACCACCGCCGCGTGGTCCGAAGGCGAGCTCACCGTCTACGACTCCACGCAGGGCGTGCACTGGGTGCGCGACGCGCTCACCGAGCTCTTCGGTGTCGACGCCGAGAACGTGCACGTCGTGGCACCGCACGTCGGCGGCGGGTTCGGGTCCAAGGGACCCGCGCACGCGCACCTGGTGGCCGCCGTCCTGGCCGCCCAGCGCGTCGAACCGCGCCCGGTGAAGCTCGTGCTCACTCGCCGGCAGGTCTTCCCCGTGGTCGGCCACCGCGCCGCCACGATCCAGCGCGTGCGGCTCGGCGCCGACTCCAGCGGACGCCTCACCGCGATCGGCCACGACGTGATCGCGCAGGACGCCCGCCTCAAGAGCTTCCCCGAACTGGCCGGAAAACCCACGCGCACGATGTACGCCGCACCGAACCGCCGGATCACCCACCGGCTGGCGCAGCTGGACCTGCCGGTGCCGACGTGGATGCGGGCACCGGGCGAGTGCCCCGGGATGTACGCGCTGGAAACGGCGATGGACGAGATGGCCATCGCCTGCGGGCTGGACCCCATCGAGTTCCGCATCCTCAACGAACCCGAGACCGATCCGGACACCGGGCTGCCGTACTCCAGCCGGAACCTGGTGGCCTGCCTGCGCGAAGGCGCCCGCAGGTTCGGCTGGGCCGACCGCGACCCGGCTCCGGGCGCTCGCCGCGACGACGAGTGGCTGGTGGGCACCGGTGTCGCCGCCTCCACCTATCCGGTCAACTCGCAGCCCGGCACCCAGGCCACCATCCAGGCCAGGCCCGACGGCCGGTACCGGGTGCTGCTCGGCGCGGTCGACATCGGCACCGGTGCGTGGACCGCGCTGACCCAGATCGCCGCCGACGCCCTGGGAGCCGACGTCGATCGGGTCGTGCTCAGCATCGGTGACACCGACCTGCCCTGGGCCTCCGGAGCGGGCGGTTCGACCGGGATCACCTGCTGGGGCTCGGCGATCGTCGACGCCGCACGCCGGCTGCGCATGGAGCTGCCCGACGGCGAGCCGGTGCCCGAGGAGGGTGTGGTGGTGACCGGTCGGATGCCCCACAACCCGCATCAGGGCACCTACGCGATGCACAGCTTCGGCGCCCAGTTCGCCGAGGTGCGGGTGAACGTCGACACCGGCGAGGTGCGGGTGCCGCGCATGCTCGGCATCTTCGCCGCCGGGCGCATCGTCAACGCCAAGACCGGTGCCTCGCAGCTCATGGGCGGGATGACGATGGGCATGTCGATGGCCCTGCACGAGGAGGCCCACGTCGATCCGCGCTACGGGCACGTGATCAACCGGGACATGGCGCAGTACCACGTCGCGGCGTGCGCCGACGTCGGAGACATCGAGGTCGACTGGATCGACGAGGACGATCCCTACGTCAACCCGATGGGCACCAAGGGCATCGGCGAGATCGGCATCTGCGGCACCGCGGCCGCCATCGACAACGCGGTGCACCACGCCACCGGAGTCCGCGTCCGAGACCTGCCCATCACGCCCGACAAGCTCGTCGGCAACATCTGAATCATCGCTGGGCGCCTCGGAAGCGGTCGATCTCGACGCCGATGCTCTTGCGCGGCACCCGGCGGTCGGGGGTCTCGTCGCGATCGCGTGCGCCGTCAGCCCTTCTTCAGCTCCTGGGCGAACATCACGAGGATGCCGCTGGGGCCGCGGACGTAGGTGAGCTTGTAGACGTCCTCGTAGGTCGCCACGCCGCGCAGCGGGCGGCATCCGTGCCTGGCAGCGATCGCGAGGGCTTCGTCGATGTCGTCGACCGAGAAGGCGACGCGGTGCATGCCGATCTCGTGGGGAAGGGTGGGCGCCGTCTCGATCGCTTCCGGGTGGAGGTACTCGAACAGCTCGAGGTGCCCGCCGTCCGGCGTCTGCAGCATCGCGACGTTGGCGTGGTTGCCGTCGAGGCCGACGGCGGTGTCGGCCCACTCACCGCTGACCGCGGTGCGGCCGACGACCGTGAGGCCGAGGTCGGTGAAGAAGGAGATCGTCGCTTCGAGATCGCGCACCGCGATGCCGACGTTCTCGAACTTGATGGCCATGCCTCGGAGGCTACCCGGCCGGACCGACCATCCCCCGGTGAGTTCGGGTGGGACCTCAGCCGCGCGCCGCGTCCAGGGCCATGTCGGCGACGGTGCGCAGCGGGAGGCCGAGGGCCTTCGCCGCGGCCGCGACGTCGTCGTGCTCGGGTTTGCTGCGGTGCGGGCCGTGCTTGACGCGGATCCGATGTCCCCGCACGGAAACGGCCGTGGTGCGGCGGGGGAGCGCGGTGCGCTGGACCTCGTGCCGTCGGGTGCCTAGCGTGCCGGTCTCCGCCAGCACGATCTCGGTCAGCTCCGCCTCGACACCGGGAGCGCACAGCACGTGCAGGACGTGGGCGGGACGGGACTTCTTCATCGTCGCCGGACTGGTCCACGCGTCGGCCGCGCCGGCGTCGAGCAGCCGTTCGACGACGTGGCCGAGGGATTCGCCGGTGACGTCGTCGACGTTGCACTCCACCACGACCATCGGCTCCGACCCGGCGGGCGCGGACCCCAGCGAGGCCGACAGGACGTTCGGGTGCTGCGGGAAGCGCTTGGTCCCGGCCCCGTAGGCGGTGGCGCCGAGCGTCATCGCCGGGGGAGCGGTGAACCGGGTTCCCATCGCCGCGACGAGGGCCGCGCCCGTCGGGGTGACCGTCTCGCCGACGAGGTCCGCACCGACCACCGCCGCGCCCTCCAACAGGCGCAACGTCGCCGGAGCGGGGGCGGGGAGCACACCGTGCGCGCAGCGGACCGTGCCCGATCCCAGCGCGATCGGAGCGGAATGCACCGCGGTGACCGACAGCTCGTGCAACGCGGCCGCCACCCCGACGGTGTCCACGATGGTGTCCAGCCCGCCGACCTCGTGCAGGTGCACCTCCGCCGGATCGCGGTCGTGCAGCCGGCCCTCCACCCGGGCGATCGCTTCGAGCGCGGAAACGGCCAGCCGCGCAACTGGTTCCGGCCGGGCGCGGGAGGCGAGCTCGATCAGCTCCGCCGCGTGCCGCTCCGGCGCGTCGTCGTCGGCGGTCACGACCGCCTTGGTCGCCGCGATCCCGTCCACCTGGACCCGCTCGGCGTCCAGGGACCACCCCCGCAGGCCGGTGGACTCGATCGCGGCCCGCACCTGCTCCAGCGGGGCGCCGAGTCCGAGCAGCGCGCCCAGCAGCATGTCGCCGGAGAGCCCGGTCGCGGGGTTGAGCCAGAGGATCATCGCCGGGACACCGTCGCCAGCCGGTGCGCGGCCATCGCGGCGGAGAAACCCGAGTCGATGTTGACCACCGTCAACCCGGCCGCGCAGGAGGTCAGCATCGCCAGCAGTGCCGTCACGCCCTCCAGCGAGGCGCCGTACCCGGTCGAGGTCGGCACCGCGATCACCGGGCACGAGACCAGACCGCCGATCGCGCTGGCCAGGGCGCCCTCCATGCCCGCCACCACGACGACCGCGTCGGCCTTCTCGAGGTCCTCGCTCGCGGCGAGCAGTCGGTGGATGCCCGCCACCCCGACGTCGCGGACCACGTGGGTGCGCAGGCCGATCGCGGAGGCGACCGCGTCCGCTTCAGCCGCGACCGGCCAGTCCGACGTGCCCGCCGTGGCCACGCACAACCGGAAATCCCGCTGCTCGGCCGGTCGCCACACCAGCAGCCGAGCCGTCTCGTCGTAGTCGCCCCCGGGCACCCGCACCGCCGCCGCGACCTCGGGTTCCACCCTGGTGACCAGGACCGGGCCGGTGCTGCGCGCCAGCAGCTCGGTCACGATGCCGGTGATCTCCTCCGGCCGCTTGCCGGGCCCGTAGACCACCTCCGGAAGGCCTTGGCGGGACTCCCGATCGGTGTCGACCCTGGCGTAGCCGAGATCGCTGAAGCCGGTCATGACGCCGTCCGCGTGGGCAGCAGCGGAAGCAGCACGTTCATCCGGCCGCTGGAGAAGCCGGCCATGTCCAGCGCGCAGAACTCGAAGCCCGCGTCCCGGCCCGCGGCGTCGAGCTCGGCGTGGTGCGCTGCGGCGCGGTCGATGTCCTCGGCGGGCACCTCCAGGCGCGCCACCGTGCCCTGACCGTGCGCGCGGACCCGGCACACCGGGAACCCCAGGGCGTGGACGGCGGCCTCCGCCCGCTCGATGCGGGCCAGCACCTCCGGGGTGACCGGATCGCCGTAGGCGACGCGGGAGGCCAGGCACGCGGCGGCCGGTTTGTCCGCAGTGGACAGACCCAGCTCGGCGCTGGCCGCGCGGACGTCGGCCTTGGTGAGGCCGGCGTCGACCATCGGCGCGATCGCACCGCGCTGAGCGGCCGCGCGCTGGCCCGGCCGGTGATCTCCCAGGTCGTCCACATTGGTGCCCAGCGCGATGGTCGCGCCCATCGTCGCCGCCAGCGGCTCGACCGCGTCGAACAGCGCGGACTTGCAGTGGTAGCAGCGATTTCCGTCGTTGGCGGCGTACTCGGGCCGATCGGCCTCGTCGGTGCAGACCTCGACGTGGGCGAGGCCGTGCTCGCGGGCGAAGCTCTTGGCCCGCTTGCGCTCCTCGGCCGCCAGGCTCGGCGACACGGCGGTGACCGCGAGCATCCGCGCTCCCAGCTCCTGGTGCGCCACCACGGCCAGCAGTGCCGAGTCCACGCCACCGGAGAACGCCACGACCAGGGATTCCTCGGTTCTGACGCGCGCCCGCAGGCGGTCCAATCCGGTCACGACGCACTCCTCACGCACGCTCGCTCACAGCCATGTGGTCCGACCAGACTCTAACTCCATCGAGCGATGCAGCCCATGCCGTCGAAGGAGATCTTTCCGGTGGTCAACGAGCCTTTTGGCGGCTCGTTCGGGGTGCTAGTGCGGACGCGCCCGCACGTCGCTCGACCGAGTGGCACTCCCCGGCTCGGCGGCGGGATCGACCTACCTTTCGAGCGCTCCGCGGCCAGCGCCGTCGGTCGGGAGGTCACCCGGGGGCTTTTCGGCAACAGGAGGCGCTGACTTACCCCGCTTCACCCGATCAGGTAGGGTCTGCCCGACTTATCCACGCGGGAGCTCGGGCGGATCGGGCTGAGAGGGTGGCACGCAGCGCGCCACCGACCGCAGAACCTGTCCGGATAATGCCGGCGTAGGGAGCTGTCGATGGCGCTTGACGTCGAACGGTCCGAAGTTCCGAACACCCTGGACGAACCGGCACCCAGAACGCTGGGCGTGCTCGACCAAGGAGCCTTCTGGGGCAACCTCGGCGTGAGCCTGCTCGGCTTCAGCGGTGCGCTCGCGGTGCTGGCACCCGCAGGGGTGCCGCAGCTGTCCTTCGCAGCCGCCGTGACGGCCACCGTCGTCGGGACCGTGCTGGGCAGCCTGATGGTCGGCATCGCAGCCATCCCCGGCGCTCGCACGGGCGCACCGGCGATGATGCTGCTGCGCGGCCTGTTCGGCACCCGGCTGTCCTACGTGCCGACCGTGCTCAACATCCTCCAGCTGGTCGGCTGGGGAACGTTCGAGCTCCTGGTGATCGCCCAAGGTGCCGAGGCGCTGTTCGGCGGCGGACCGCAGTGGCTGTACGTGCTCATCGCCGGAGCCCTCACCACCGCGCTGACCTTGCGCCCCCTGGGCGCGCTGCGGTTGCTGCGCCGCTACGTGAGCGTGGCGGTGCTCATCGCGATGGTCTACTTCTTCGTGCAGCTGCTGCTCCAGCCGTTGCCGCCGATGAACGACGGGTCCTGGGAGGGGTTCTGGCCGGGCGCCGACGCGGCGCTGGCCGTCGCGGTGTCCTGGCTGCCGGTCGCCTCGGACTACTCGCGGCACTCGCGGTCTGCCGGCGGTGCGTTCACCGCGGCGACCGTCGGCTACTCGGTCACCCAGATCGCCTGCTACCTGCTGGGCCTGCTCGGCCTGGCGCTGGTCGGGTTCGACGGGGACAAGGCGTTCGACCCGCTGCTGGCGGCGCCGCTGGGCGTGCTGTTCTTCGCCGTGCTGGTGCTGCGCGAGGTCGACCAGTCCTTCGCCGACACCTATTCGACCGCGGTGTCCATCCAGAACCTGCGCCCCAGCACCGATCGGCGGCTGCTGAGCCTGATCGTCGGCGTGATCAGCACCCTGGCCGCGCTGACGATGGACATCGAGCAGTTCTCCAACTTCCTGCTGCTCATCGGGTCGGTGTTCGTGCCGATGTTCGGCGTGCTGGCGTTGGACTACTTCTACAACGCCCGCAACCGCGAGTGGGACGTCTCGTCGCAGGCTCCCTCCCGTTGGGGGATGCTGATCGCCTGGCTGCTGGGCTTCGCGGCCTTCCAGCTGATCAACCCCGGCGAACTGGGCTGGTGGACGGAGTTGTGGACCGGTGCCCGCGAGGCCATCGGGTTCACCGTCCCGACCTGGATGAGCGCGGCGCTGACCTCGTTCGTCATCTCCGCGGTGACCGCGGGCATCATCGGCCTGCTCGCCCGCAGCCGCCGGAAGGCCTGAGCCGGGCGGTTCGCGTGGCGGCGAACCGCCCGGAGACCGGGGACGGCTCCAGCCCGGAGGGGCGGCGGTGGTGGCTGGAGCCGTCGTTTCCGGGCGCCGGGACTCAGTGGTCCCGGCGCGTCACCAGGTGTGCCAGGGCGGTGAGCGCCTCTGCCGCGTCCTCCTCCGGCTCCGCTCTGCGGAGGTCGGTCAACGCCGAGGCGAGCAGCTCATCGGCCTGGGCCTGGCTCCACGCCCGCCCGCCGGCGAGCGTGACGAGCTCCGCGGCCTGGGCGAGTTCGCCGCTGACCAGCGGCTGTTCCCGGTAGTAGAGGGACGCCAGCCGCTGGCCGGCGCTGGAGCTCGAGGTCAGCGCGGCGACCACCGGCAAGGTCTTCTTGCGGGTGCGCAGATCGGAGAACACCGGTTTGCCGGTCATCGCCGGATCACCCCAGATCCCCAGCAGATCGTCGATGTGCTGGAACGCCAGTCCCAGCCGCTCGCCGAAGCTGCGCAACCTGGTGATCTGCTCCGGCGAGCCGCCTCCGTGCAGCGCGCCGAGCGCGCACGCGGCCCCCAGCAGGGCACCGGTCTTGTCGCGGGCCATCCGCTGGCACGCGGCGACGTCCACGTCGGCCCGCGTCTCGAACTCCAGGTCCGAGTTCTGCCCGTCGATGAGGCCGAGGACCGCGCTGCTGAGAATCCGCACCGCGCTGGCCGCCTCCGGGTGCTGCGACGAGGCGAGCACGTCGGCCGCCAGCGTCAGCAGCGCATCACCGGCCAGGATCGCGGTGGCGTTGCCGAACACCGTCCACGCCGTCGGCCGATGTCGGCGCGTGACGTCGCCGTCCATGACGTCGTCGTGCAGCAACGAGAAGTTGTGCACCAGTTCCACGGCCACTGCGGCCGGGACCGCGTCGGCCGGATCGCCGCCGACGGCCGAGGCGCTGAGCAGCACCATGGTCGGCCGCATCGCCTTGCCGCGGTCAGCGCGCACCGGGTTTCCGCGCTCGTCGAGCCACCCCAGGTGGTAGCCGGCGACCTGGCGCATCCGGTCCGGGAGCCGGTCCACCGCCGCGCGCAGCGCCGGTTCGACCATGGTGCGGCTGCTGGTCAGCGCCTCGAAGGCCTGACCGGCGCGGTTCGCGTCCTGCTGCATCGTCGTCATTGCGGGTTCCCTTCGCTCAGCGGGTGATTTCGACGTTCTCCAGGACGCCGAGCGCGTCCGGGACCAGCACCGCGGCGGAGAAGTAGGCGCTGACCAGGTAGGAGAGGACCGCCTGTTCGTTGATGCCCATGAAGCGCACCGAGAGTCCGGGCTCGTGCTCGTCGGAGATCCCGGTCTGGCGCAAGCCGACCACGCCGTGGTCGTCCTCGCCGGTGCGCATGCACAGGATCGAGGTGGTGCCCTTGGCGCTGATCGGGATCTTGTCGGTGGGCAGGATCGGCACACCGCGCCAGCACTGGACCGCGTGCCCCTGCACCTCGGTGGTCTGCGGGTACAGGCCGCGCTTGCTGCACTCCCGGCCGAAGGCGGCGATGGTACGCGGATGTGCCAGGAAGAACCGCGACTTCCTGCGGCGGGACAGCAGTTCGTCGAGGTCTTCCGGGGTGGGCGGCCCGGTGCGGGTGTGCAGCCGCTGCTGCAGGTCGGCGTTGTGCAGCAGGCCGAAGTCGCGGTTGTTGAGCAGCTCGTTCTCCTGGCGCTCGCGCAGCGCCTCGAGGGTGAGCCGGAGCTGTTGTTCGGTCTGGTTCATCGGCAGGTTGTAGAGGTCGGCGACGCGGCTGTGCACCCGCAGCACGGTCTGCGCGATGCTGAGCTCGTACTCGCGCGGTGCCAGTTCGTAGTCGACGAACGTTCCGGGCAGCGCGGTTTCGCCGGAATGACCGGATGCCAGCGCGATGTCGACCTCACCGCGCTTGTTGGTCGGTGGCGCCGGCGAGGCGTACTCGGCGGCCACGTGCGCGCGCAGCTCGTCGAACTGCCTGGTGACCTCGTGCAGCGCCGCGCGATCGAGGGCGAGCACGATGCAGGGCGTGACCGCTCGGTAGGTGCTGTCCCATGTGGACTGCGCGGTCGCCAGCACCTGGGAGCCGAAGAACCTGCCGCCCGCCAGAGTGTCGACGACGGTGTCCTCGCCGTACTCGCCGCTGCGGATCTTGTCGACCTTGCCGTGCGCGATCAGCACCACCTCGGTCGCCGGTTCTCCGCCGACCGAGACCAGCTGCCCCGGCTCGTAGTGGCGCTGCACGAACCGGTCAGCGAGCGCGCTCAGCGCCGAATCGTCGTCGTAGCCGCGCAGCAGCGGCAGTTCGGTGAGTTCGCGCGGGATCACGCGCACCTGGTCCCCGGTGTTGGTGAAGGTGATCAGGCCGTCGCCTGCCGCGCAGGTCAGCCGCCGGTTGACCCGGTACGTTCCTGCCTCGATGTCGACCCACGGCAGCATCCTCAGCAACCATCGGGAGGTCCTGCCCTGCATCTGCGGCTGCGTCTTGGTGGTCGTGGAAAGCCTGCGCGCGGCCTGCGTGCTCAGGCTCAGAGCCGGGTTCTCGGTGGCGGTCAAGGTGTGTCAACTCCTCTGATCGGGGAGAGGAGCGGGCCGGCCTGCCTGACCGGCCCGCGCGGTCAGCTCTCGCGGCCCACTTCGACGTGCTCGAGCACGCCGAGCGCGTCCGGAACCATCACCGCCGCCGAGTAGTAGGCGCTGACCAGGTAGGAGATGACCGCCTGCTCGTTGATCCCCATGAACCGCACCGACAACCCGGGTCGGTACTCGTCGGGCAGACCCGTCTGGTGCAGACCGACCACGCCCTGGTTCTGCTCGCCGAGCCGCATCAGCAGCACCGAACTCGTGCGCTTGTCGCTGACGTGCAACTTGTCGCACGGCAGGATCGGCACGCCTCGCCACGCGGGGACCTGGTGCCCGCCGAGGTCGATGCTCTGCGGGTACAGGCCACGCTTGCTGCACTCGCGGCCGAACGCGGCGATCGTGCGCGGATGCGCCAGGAAGCAGCCGGGTTCCTTCCACACCAGCGTCAGCAGCTCGTCGAGGTCGTCGGGAGTCGGAGGCCCGGTCCGGGTGGGGATGCGCTGCCGCAGGTCGGCGTTGTGCAGCAGGCCGAAGTCGCGGTTGTTGACCAGCTCCTCCTCCTGGCGCTCGCGCAGCGCCTCGATGGTCAGCCGGAGCTGCTGCTCTGTCTGGTTCATCGGCTGGTTGTAGAGGTCGGCGACCCGGCTGTGCACGCGCAGCACGGTCTGGGCCACGCTGAGCTCGTACTCCCGCGGCGCCAGCTCGTAGTCGACGAACGTGCCGGTCAGCGACGGTTCGCCGGTGTGGCCCGATGCGATGTCGATGTCGGCCTCGCCGTGCGGGTTGTGCGGCCGACCGGGCCCGGCGAGGACCTCCCGGACGTGCTCGCGAAGCGATTCCGACGAGCCGTTGAGCTCCTGGAAGGTCCGCCGGCCGAGCGAGAGCACGGTGCAGGGCGTCACCGCCTTGTAGCTGGCGTCCCACTCGCCGGATTCGCCCGCCAGCACCTGCGCGCCGAAGTACTGGCCGTCGGCGAGCACCTCCAGCACGGTCTGGTCGCCGTACTCGCCGGTGCCGATCTTGTTGACCTTGCCGTGCGCGATGAGCACCACCTCCTCGGCCGACTCACCGGAGTTGGCGATCACCTCGCCCGGTTCGAACTGGCGCTGCACGAACCGGTCGGCGAGCGCGCGCAGCGCCGCCTCGTCGTCGAAACCGCGCAGCAGCGGCAGTTCCTGGAGCTCCTGGGGGATGACGCTGACGTCGGCCCCGGTGTTGCTGAAGGTGATCCGGCCGTCTCCGAGGGTGTAGCTGAGCCTGCGGTTCACCCGGTACACGCCACCCGCGGCCTGCACCCACGGCAGCATGCGCAGCAGCCACCGCGAGGTGATGCCCTGCATCTGCGGGACCGACTTGGTCGTGGTCGCGAGATTCCTCGCCGCGGCGGTGCTCAGGCTCAACTGCGGCGCTTCGGTGTCGGCGGGGTTCGGATCGGTCGCAGTCACGACAGAAATACCACCAATCATAGAGCTGACAAATCGTCGGGAGAGTGCTCGAAGGGTTCGGTCCGGCGCGAAGGTGGACGCGAAAGGTGGATCGGCGAATGTCGTCGAGGAATTCGAGAGCGCTGGAAGGAATTGTTGTCCGGGTCGGATTGGCGACCCCGGCGTTGCTCCCGGATGGAACGCTAGCACCAGGCAACTGGGCCGTACAGTCACCCGAAAGTGCCGAACGGCGCTATACGCGGTGGTCAGCGCGGGTGATCATCATGATCACCTGATAGTCCCAGTGCGCCACGCAGTGTGGCGCGCAGAGCCCGTCCCCCTAGTCGTTTCCGGGGTCGGATCAGCCTGGTGCCCCTTTGCGAGGGTGGTGGAACGGGAGATTTCGGGACCGCATTGCTCCACCCGGGCGACAGATGTGTGAACTCGAATTCCACGAATCGGGTTATCCAATTCTCGGCGATCTCGGGCGTATTGTTCGGGATGTGGTTCTGCCGGGTGTTTCCCGGGTTCGGTCGAGATAGGTGAAAGACCATCAGAATCGGCGAACCTGTTGACTCTTCTCTCCAGGAGGCGATTTCGCGTGAAGTGGAACCTGCGGTTGGTCGCGGCGCAGCGCGGTATCTGGAAGGCCACCGACCTGCAGCGGAGATTCGCCGAGCACGGCCTGGTGATCTCCGCCGGGAAGATGTCCGGTCTCTGGTCGAAGACGCCGGCCAGCCTGAAGCTGGACGATCTCGACATCATCTGCCGCGTGCTGGGCTGCGAGGTCGGTGATCTGCTGGAGCCCGAAGCGCCGGTGGTGCCCGCACCGCGACAACCCGACGTCGTGCGCGAGACGACCGCGGGCATCGCGGAATGACCCTGATCCTCACCGGAACCCTCTGGGTGCTCGGCGCATCGCTGGGCGCGGCGCTGATCGGCTACCTGGTGCGCAGGATCGGACAGGACGAGGGGAGGCCGAGCAACAACGACGCCGCCGGGCAGGTCTTCACCATCGTCAGCGGCCTGCAAGCGGTGGTCCTGGCATTCGTGCTGGTGACGCTGTTCGACGCGGTCACCGACGCCAGGGAGGGCGCCTACCAGGAGGCCCAAGACCTCGTGGCGGTGTCCTGGGCCGTGGAATCCCTGCCGGTGCCGACCGCGGCCGAGGTGCGCAGCAACAGCGTGGCCTACCTCGACGGCGTCGTCGGCGTCGAATGGCCGCAGATGCAGCGCGGAACCCCGGTCGGTGGACCGGGCTGGGGGCGGCTGGACCAGATCCGGGCGGTGGTGGTCAACGCGCCGGCCGACGGGGAGTTCCAGGAGGACCGCAAGTCCGAGGCCCTGGACAAGCTCGAGGAGGTCTACGCGGAACGGCACGAACGGCTCACCCGGGCGTTCGACCGAGGGGTCGTGGCGGTCGTGTGGTTCGTGCTGATCGTGGGAAGCCTGGTGTGCGTGCTGCTGCCGAACCTCTTCGGCGGCACGAAGTTGTTCCCGCACATCGTTCTGGTGTCGACATTGGCCGGTGCGCTGGCGCTGCTGCTGTTCGCGATCTTCCAGTTGCAGAACCCGTTCAGCGGCGGGTCGCGGATCGAACCGGAGGCGTTCGAGTGGGCGCTCGCGCGACTCGCGCGGGGCTAGCCGGCGCCGTCGCTCTGCTGGCGGCGGTGGTCGCCCCGGCCGCCGAGGCGGATCCGGCGTGCGAGGCGCTGCAGGTCCGCACCCGGGGCAGCACCTCGGTGCTGCACCGGGTGGTCCTGCCCGACTTCACCGACACCCGGGTCGGTGCGTTGCCGTACCGGGTGAACGCCCTCGGGTACTCGTCGGGGCAGGGCTTCGCTTACGGCATCGCGTCCGGCTTCCCGGACGGTGGCCACGTGGTCGTGCTGCGGCCGAACGACCCACCGCTGGACCTCGGGCCGGTCATCGCGGGGCGCGCCGACACCCCGTGGAACCCGCTGGAGCGCCCGAGGGCGGGGGCGATCAGGAGGAACCGCTGGTACGTCCTCGAAGACGACCGCCTGCACGCGGTGGACGTCGATCCTTCGAGCCCGACGTTCCGGCACGTGCTGTCCTCGGCCGAACTGGGCGAGCGCCACGGTCCGTTCGGGGTCGACGACTTCGACGTCGGCCCCGACGGGCTGCTCTACGGAGTCGCCCAGACCTACGCGGGAATCCCGGCGGTGGTCCGGATCGATCACCGCACGGGCGGGGTCGATCCGGTGGTGTGGCTGCCGGGGCTGCTGCCCGACAGCTACGGGTCCGTCGTGATCGGGCGGGACCGGGCGCTCTACGTCACCGCCAACCACAGCGGGGGGACGTACCGGATCGGCAGCGGTGGAGCTCTGGTGAAACTGGCCGAGGTGCCGCACATGTCCAGTTCCGACGCCGCGGGGTGCCTGCGGCGTCCCCCGCCCGCTCCACCACCCACTCCG